>CAYOVR010000046.1:0-9381 GCA_964407465.1 uncultured Candidatus Saccharibacteria bacterium | reverse complement strand
GTCGCGGCGAAGCGGCCCGAACGGCGGTAGATGTCCTGCAGGCGCTTGACGTCGTATCGCAACAGGAACCGATCGTAGAACGCGCCGAGCCCGTCGCCGTCGGCGGGAAGCTCGTTGCTCGCCCCGACGATCAAGCGCGCAGGGATGGGGGTCACCACCCCGTCTTGCTCGAAAACGTGCTCGTTGGTGATGCGCAGGAGCGTGTTCAGCAGCGCGGCGCTGCCTTTGAACAGCTCATCCAGGAAGGCCACGTCCGCCTCGGGCAAGCGGTTGGTGGTTCGCCGGACGTAGCGGTCCTCCTGCATTCCCTTCAATGACAGCATCCCGAGCACCTCCTCCGGTGGTTGGACTCGATTGCACAGGGTGGAGAAGAACCTCCCGTCGATGGCCTCACAGAACGCGTCGACGACGGCTGACTTTGCTGTGCCTGGTTCTCCCAGGAGGAACACATTGGCGCGCGCCACCAGTGCAAGGGCGAGCCCATCGATCACGGCGCCCCGCTCGTAGAACCTCAGGTTGAGTGCGTCCTTCAGGGCGTTGATCTTTGCGAGCGATGCCGATGCCGGTGACTGCTCGGCATCGACGATTGCGAGTGCGGTTGTCATGTCGTGTCCTTGACGGGCGGTGCCCGTTGCGTGAGGAGCCTATCCCTCGTCTGGCTGGTGTCCGCTGATTCGCTCAACGGACGAAGCGCGATCAGTTGTCGGTGAGCGATCGGACCATGTCCTCGTGCCCACGCCGGGCTTCATCAAGGGTGGAGTACCGAGCGCAATCCGTCTCGGTGAAGTTGTCCTCCGACGGGAAGACCATTGTCTCGAAGATCAACGGAGGCCCACCCTCGAATGAATGATCGAGGACCAGGAACACCGTCGAAACAACGCGCCCATCAGGAAGCACGGTCTTTGCGACGCGCCTTGTCTCCGACTTCGTAAACGCCGCCTCGCTTGCGGTGATCTGGTTTCCATGGAGGTCGTAGTACCGGGGACCGCGTGAGCCGCTGAGTACACGCATCGCCCGCATTGCCTCTTCCAGCCAAGCCATCATCTCTTCCACGGTCTTCATGCGCTCTCCTTCGTCGAGGCCGCGAGCGCCTCTTGCGTGTCCTCGATCGTTCGCTCCACCGCCCGCAACGCCGACTCGATGTCATCGACAGGGGCGGACAAGAGGTGTTGATACAGGCGGACCTTCTGCCTCAGTTCCTGGGCTTCCTGCAGTCGGTCAACCAGGACGCTGGCGCGGGGCTTCTTGTCGCCAGCCTTGAGCTTCGCCAGGCGCTCCTCCGCTTCGGCTCGCAACGTGGCGACCTCGTCGGCCAAGGACTCTCGTGCATCCTCGACGAGCTGACCCACCGTCGCGGAGTCGGTGCGCATAATCGGGAACCGCTTCATCACGACGCCAGCCAGGCGCATGGGCGTGGTAAGCTGGTCAACCACCTCATCGTGATCGAACGGCAGGAAATAGATCGCGCCGCCGCTCTTCTGCCTGGTGCCCTTGCTGCGACGGAGAAGCACCTTCGCCAGCAAGTCCCGCACGTCGGCCTGGGTGAGCACGGTTCGCTCTGTCTGATACCGATCCACCAAGCTGGAGATGGCTCGCGACTCCTCGCCCGTCGTTGGCGGATCGTAGCTGACGCCGCCAGCGTCGTTGACCCGAACCGTCAGGCGAGTGGAAGCGCGGTACTCACCCAACACCTTGTCTCGTTCGCCCTGTGCCAGCGCGATCAACAGCCCATCGGCGTCGTCGCTGATCTCTTCCCAGCGCCACCCCTTCTCCATCGCCGCACCCTGTCGACGCGCCATCGCCCGACGCATCGCCGTTCGCGGCGTCGACGGTGCGCGCACCAGGTCCGCGTGCTGGGGACAGTGTTGCACCATTGATGCGCCCAACGCGCCCGCGCCAATGCGAACGTCGTCGGCGCTCCACCACACCACGCAACCAACCCGATCGGCGGGGAGTGAGGTGTTGGACGCAAAGGCTGGGGACTTCGTTGCTGTCGTCATGGTTGCCTCTTTGGCGGGTCGTGCCCGCGTTGATGTGCCGCTCTCGTGCGGCCTCGGTGCACCCGATGGATGCAGCGAGGCGGGGCGAGAACCCCGTCAACTTCACTCGCCGAAGGTGAGGACCATCTTGCGGCGCACGAGTGCGGACTCCACCGCCTCCTTCACCATGTCGGCGTCCAGGTTGTTGTCAAGATGCTCAGCAATCGCTGCGTCCAGATCGGCGTCATTGACGGCGTTCTCGGCTGCCGAGCTGACCGCATCCTCGACGTGATCAGCGACGGCGCTCTCGGCTGTTTCCTCACACACATCTTTGGCGATGGCGTCCATGTCAACTTCGCGCATCGCATGCAGGACGGCGTCTCGGGCGAAGTCTTCGAAGTCGACGTCTTCCATGGCCTTCTCGGCTGCATCGTTCAATGCGACGACGACGGCGCGATCGAGGTTGCCCACTTCTTCTTTGATCGCCTCTCGCACCATGGCCCGCAGGGCGTCATCGCCGACGTCGAAACCCAGCGCTGCCCGGATGGCTTGCACAATCTCCGGGACGATGGGCGCGGACTGCGGCACCGACTCACGTGAAGCGGGCGGGGTCGTCGAGGTCGTCTCTTGTGCGAGGTGGTACCGAAGCTGGGCCAGTTCTTCCGCTGCCGCTTTGATGTCGTCGCCCATCAGGGTGCGCATCATGACGGCAACCCGGTCGCTCTCGTCGAGGAGAAACGAGAGGAGGTTGCCGATGGCGTCGGTCTTGATCGTGGTCATGGTTGTCTCCGTGACGGATCTTTGTCCGTCGGTGGCGCGACGTGCGCCCTCGGTGCACCGTGCGAGACGATGCAGCGAGGGAGCGCGCTGCTCCCGTCTCTCACTCGAAGTCGCCGCTGGGCTCACAGCCGCAGTCTTCTCCGAGAAGACCGCACCGCTTGCAGACGTACCGCCTCTCGATGAATCCGTTCTCCACGAGAAAGTTGACAGCGTCGATGTCTCCCGTCGACGCAGCTCGCCGCGCCAGCTCTTCCTGCGAGACGTTGTTGTCGGGCTCTTCGAAGTAGTGAAGCGGCTTCTTCATGATTTTGCTTCTCCTTTGAGACGTCATGCGTCTCCTCGGTGCATCCGGATGAATGCAGCGAGGAGAGGCGCAACCCTCTCCGTCGACTCATTGGATTGTCGTCGTTGCTTGCGTCGAACCCGGCACCGTGTGCCCGTCGTCGCTTGCGTCGTCGTGTCAGCCGGCGCTGGTGTGCCGTCCGTCGAGTCGCTTCAGGCGTTGCCGCTTTTTTTTCGCCGCTCCGGTGTCGTGCCGTGGAAGACGTCCACGTCGACCGTTGAGCTGAGCGCCGTTCTTCCCGTCGGGAGGTCGCGTCGATCGTCCGATCGATCACGAGGATCTGTAGGCGCTGCTTGCCTGGTTGAAATATGCGGGGCTCGGTGACCACGACGAGATCTCGCCGCTTGCCTCCGGTCCACCTCGCGCGCCTCTGCGCTCGCGGTTACCCGGTCGTCCTACCTACAGCGTCGTTCTCGTTGTCTCCCGAGGCGCCCGCTGAGCTTGCCCACTTTGTCCAGCCTTTGCTGGCACGAACAGTCTGCATCAACAGGCCGAAAATCCCAACAAAAAAGCATGAAACGCGTGATTCCGCTTTGGAATGCGATACAAAACGTGTTGCAAAACAAGGAGAAACGAATCAAGAGCCGGTCCCACAGGATTTGGGCTGAGCTTTCTCCCCTGAGCCAGCCGAGCGCCAAAAGCCGCGCTCCGGAACGGAGAAGACCCGTCGTCGCAACGCCCAGGAGGGCGCGACGTCCGAAGGGGACCGTCCCCCTCATGTTTTCCGCGAGGGCAAATCCGAAGCCGCGCCCCTCTTTTCTTCCTTTTTCTTTTCGCTTTCTTCTGGGGACTTCTTTCTTTTCTGCTTCCTTCTTTTCTTCAAAGCTGAAGCCGCGCCCCCGAGAAAGCATCACGCAAAGACGACGACGCCCACCACGCCCGAGCTGAATAGGTGCCACGATGGGTGGGCGAGGCTTTGCGCCACAGCTAGGGCTTGCGAAAGACAAGGAGAGGCTCGTCGACCTCGTGTGCTTCGTCTGTGTTTCCGGTGAGAGACGCAAAGCCACCACCGATGGAGAAACTCTCCCTTGCTTCGATCAAGAAGCCGGTGTCGATGGCGACTTCTTCGGTGATCTTTGAAAGAGGAAAAACGCGCTTGCCCAGCTTGATGTCAGCGATGTTGATGGCAGCGTGACTCCCTCTCTTCAGCGATGAAAATGTCAAGGCGAGCATGGGGCGAAGAAAGCCGTCAGTCCATGATTCGATGGATTTGTATCGAACCCATGACTGGGTGCTTTCTTCGGAGTAGTGCTCTTTTGTAAAGTACGGAGGCGACGTGAAGGCAAAGTCGATGGACTCAGAACCGCCAACTTCCTCAACACTGACCTCCTCGGCTGGCTTTTCAATGATGCTTACGCGGTCACTGAAGCCAAAGTCCGCGACCATTCGCCGATTGCCCTCACAGGTCTTTGAGCTTGGATCGATCCCAACATACTCAGCAGGAGTGTCTGAAGCGAGGAAGCCGATCAGCCGTCCACCGAAGCCAGTGCTCATATCCAAAACACGTCCGCCTTGAGGACAGAATCGGCGATACAGCCACGCGGCAAATCCAGGGCGAAAGTTGCTTAGCACTTGCGCACCGCTCAACATGACAATCGTGTTAAACCAGCCATCCGGAACGGTTTGATCGTTGTCTAGTGATATCTTAAGGATGCGACGCAGTTTTTTCTCATCGGAAAACGCGTCGAAGATCGACTTCATCTCAGATGTTCCGGACTCGTTTGTTCCAGCCTTCAGGAGGTATCTGTGATGGTGATATCTGTCTGGGACGTCGTTTGCGTATGACGATTTCCTGAGCGCTTCTCCTGACTGCATCGAGAGCTTGTTGATCTTCTGCATCGCAAGGTGCGTCGACACGTCTCTGTATGGAAACCCGTGCTCCTTGAAGTAAAGAACAGCGGAATCGATGATCTTCTCCTGCTCAAAGATCATCCTTCCAGGTTTCTGGTCTGATACTTCCTCGGCGCGCAGCAGATCTCCCATCTCCTGAAACGTAAAGCCAGCGGACGGAAAAAGCTCAGGAGGGAGCTGGTTCAACTCCAAAAGCAACATGTCGAAATCCCAGGAGCTTAGTTCGGCGCTGCGATTGTCGACGACCGCAAACGCGCGCGCGCGCGCCTCATCTTCAGAGTCGAACTGAACTACTGCGAGCGACTCCCATCCCAGCGCCGTTGCCGCCCGAAGCGTTCCGTTGCCGGCGATGATCGTCCCGTCCTTCAAGCCAACCAGCGGCTTCTGTTGACCGTGCGTTTGCAGGGAGCCAGACAGCACTTCCAAGTCTCTCTTGCCGTGCTTCCTGGCGTTCTTCTTGTCCAGCTTCAAGGTGTTGATGTCGCGCGCGAGGGGCAGAAGGTCTGGGTTGATTTTAGCTTTCATGGGATGAGAGCCTGTCACCCGTGAACAGCCTGGAGCAAGCAAGATGAAGCCAACGGTGGACAAGGTGGCGCCCCTGGTTACCGCCCTCTACAGGCGCCCAGATGGGTGCGCAGGCTGTTGCCTTCACGTCGTTCTCGACGACGGCAACGTGTCTGACCGAATGATGGAAGGGATCGCAAGGACGGCGCGGGAGCTTGGCCACAAGGACTGTGAACAGCTCGCGCTTCTCCTTGAACAGATGAGTCCGACGCAGCGCCTGAAGCTGCGCCACTACCGCTTCCCCAAGAGCAAGGACCGCCAATAGAAAAGCCCAGGGGCGCCAACCTCTGGGCTTTTGCGTCGCATGACGTCGGCGGTCGCAGGCACGGTACGAAACCGAAGACCCGAAAGCAACCATGACCGAGAAGAAGAAGCCGAAGCCACGCAGAGTCCAGGGACCGCCAGGAGTAGAGAAGCCACCGAGAGGCGGAGGGGCGCCCACGCTCCTGACGCCCGAGACCGAGAAGAAGATCATGAGCTACATCCTGGCCGGCAACTTCCCCGAGACGGCCGCCGCCGCAGCCGGGGTGTCCATCGTCCAGATGCGCGACTGGATGCTTCAGGGCGCGCGGCTTCGCAGGAAGCTCGACGAAGGCAAGATCAAGCTCGCCAACCTCACCAAGCACGAGACAAATCTCTTTGAGTTTTCCGCCAAAGTGGCTGAATCCATGGCACAAAGTGAAGCCCGAGACGTCCTGCTGCTAGCCAAACACGCGGAGAAGGACTGGAGAGCTGGGGCCTGGCGCCTGGAGCGGAGACACAAGAAGTGGGCAGCTATCACCCGCCTGGAGGGCACCATCGGCACCGTCAATGTGGACGGAGATGGAGACTCCAAGGGTGCGGACGAAGCCCGGGCATGGGTGCTGGACCGCATCAAGCGCCTGGCGGCAGCCCGAGAGAGTGGCGAATGATGAGCGACGCGCTGGGTGACTACGTGGTCCACGGGCTTCGCAATGCCGCCCGCATCCTCCAGAACCGGCATCAGGCAGCGGTCAGGTCCCGAATGCAGCTCAGCCCTGAGCTTGTCCCTCACCTCGTAAGCCCAGGGCCAGACCTCGACGTGGTCGCCCTGTTCGACCACGAAGCCGTCATGCGCTCGTGGACCATCACCATCGACGGGCTGGCCGGACGAGAGAAGCTGGCGGCAGGCGAAGGGGAGTTCGAGCTGCGCGCAGCACTCACTCCCGTGTCAGAGTGCAAATCTTCGTGACTCTCGGCCGGCATCGGGGCACAAAGGGCTGATGTCGGACACCAAGCGGGAGACAATCCAGGCGCAGGCAGAGCGGTTCGCAGGAACCAGGGTCGCCGTCTGCCGCTGCAAGCACTGCAAGGTCGCCTTCCTGGCTGAGAAGCGATCGTCGAAGTGGTGCAGTGCCGGGTGCCGCAAGGCGGCGTTCATCAAGCGCCAGGCTCAGCCCGCCAGGAAGTCCAAGCGCGCTGCGTCCGTGATCGAGGAAGTCCTGGCCTCCGCGTCCAGCGAGATCAGGACGGCAAGATCAACGGCCCGCTGCGTTCACTGCGGCGGCAAGGTGCGCAGCCGCGCCGAGGAAGCCATCTGCGGAATGTGTGGACTGAACTTCGACGGAGCGTGAGCGCGATGATCACAACGACATCAGTATCAGACTGGCGAGATGCCGAGGTGGACCGCGCGAACAGGCGCGTCACCAGAGTGCGGCGGGAAGCCCTCGCGTTCTGCGCGGTCATCACGATCGCGTCGGCGGCGCTCTTGGCGTGGTTCACCCACTTGAGGGACGAGCATGCTGCCGGTGCCGTTCGCGAGCTCACCGTCAGCCGTCTCGGCGACTCCGTCACCGCAACCGCCAAGTTCAAGGTCGGGGATTGTTCGACGCCGGTCAGCGTCGGTGTGCATAGCCATCTGATCACGACCATGCCCATCGACGGCGAGCCCGGCTGGTGTCAGGTCCTCATCCAACTCAATGCCGACCAGATGCATGAGCTGTCGGCGCCACCCTCATGAGCAGCGCCCTCACCGACCGCCAGGCCCTGGTGTTGAAGACGATCAAGGGTCACATCGAATCCCACGGCTACCCGCCAACGACCCGTGAGATTGGCGAGGCCATCGGCGTGAAGTCCACCAACTGCATCGTTGGCCACCTTGAAGCCCTTGAACGCAAAGGAGCGATCGAACGGGATAGTCGCCGAGGTCGGGCCTTGCGCGTTGTCGACTTGACGGAGTCTGACTCCGAGCGTCTCGTCAAACGCATCGGAGCCATGGCCCATCGCCTCGGCATCGCGTGGTCTGAGGGAGACGTCGAAGAAGCATTGAGCGTTCTGGACATAGTCGAGACGACGAGGACGTCATGAACAACGAGGAGTGGGTGAACTGATGACGTTCACGAAGAAGCCGATGAGCGACTGGCGCAAGGCCGTCCTCGCGATGGGCGGTCCACAAGGCAGACCGCTCAAGAGGGCCGAGCGCCCAAGCACCAGCCTGGCGGCGAGGTCGGAGAAGATGATCAAGACCTATGAGACGCGTCGAGAGCTGGTCAAGGCCATGCTCGCCGAGACGAGCAGGTGCGAAGCGGGCGTAGTGATCTTCGACTACCTCATGAGCATCGGGGTGAAGCCAGGCGACATCGTCGGGCTCGGGATCGACAACGTGATCACCAAGTCACTGTGCTGCGGTGGCAACGGCGCACCCGTCGATGTCCACGAGCTTCTCCCCCGCAGCGCGGGTGGCAGTATCACCGAGCGCAGCAACTGCATCGCCATCTGCCGCACCTGCCACGACTGGATCCACAACAACCCAGCTATCGCGCGCAAGGTAGGCCTGCTGAAGTCCCGCTACCTGGAGAGAGCATATGAGCCACGTCAACGTCCAAAGAGTCGCAGTCGGTCCTGACTTCATCGAAGTCGTTCAACAGCCAGACGGCACGGTCTGGGTTCCCGTCAAGCGTGTCTGCGAGGTGTTGGGCATCGCCGAGCAGAGGCAGGCCTCAAAGCTCAAGGCGAAGCCGTGGGCAAGAACAACCCTTATGGTTGTAGTTGATCCGGCAGGCAAAGAGCGATCGACAATGTGCATCCACATGGACGACTTCCCAATGTGGATGGCCGGCATCGAGCGTGTCAGCCCAGAAGTGAAGGACACCCTTCTCCGGTTTCAGCGTGAGGCCCGTGATGTTCTGGCTGACCACTTCCTTGGACGCAAGGAAAAGCCGCAGCCCATGTCAGGTGTCGCCATGCTTCGGGCGATGGCGGACGCCCTTGAAGCTCAAGAGCGGGCGATCGCCGCAGAGACCGCCGCCCGCAAAGAGCTGGAGGTCAGGGTGGACAAGGTTGAGCGAGCCCCACTGGTGGCTCGCGAATCCAAGCGCCGGACCATGGCAGCAGTGCAGACGGTGACCCGCGCCATCCAGCGACACTGCGCAGAGCACGGCATCGACTTCCGCGCAATGTTCTCAGCCGCTCGCAATGAACTTGGCCTTCGCCCAACCAGCCAAGGCGGCGCCTCGCTGTCAAAGTCCGATCTGCGGGCCGACCAGGTTCTTCGCCTGGCGAGGTTCGCAACCGTCAACGGCGTTCACGGAGTCGGTGTTGCCGTGATCGAATCAATTCTCAACGGCGTCGACAATGCGCGCGTGATTGAGTCGACCGAGGTCCAGTGATGAACGAGGATGAGTTCAGTAACGGCACCAAGGACCGGGCCGGCGAGGTGTCCTTCATCAAGGCCGACTCGGCTAAGAACGAGCTTCACCTTCTGCCTGTCGGCGCTCTCCAATCCATCGGCGAGGTGCTCACCTTCGGCGCTCGCAAGTATGCCCCAGGCAACTGGCGCAACATCGACAAGAGATTCGTTTGAATCCGCGAAGTTAACAACCGGAGAATTTAACGAGCCATGAAACT
>CAYOVR010000045.1:0-10256 GCA_964407465.1 uncultured Candidatus Saccharibacteria bacterium | reverse complement strand
AGGCCTCCTGAGAATCGGAGTTGACCGGTTCACGAGGATGATCGCAAAGAATAAACTCGTAACCTTTCTTGATCTTTCGCTTGACCTCACCAGGCGAAAGACGACGACTGAACGGTAGATCGTTCAGTAAACACAGCCACAGTTTCCGATACTCTTCAGAAAGCAAAATACGCTTGGCCTTCTTCAAAGTAATCGCCTGCTCCTGACTAGGCCTGAGCATGACTATTCGTCCTCCCTGGGGAATTTGCCACCAAGCACTATAGTATAACAAAACTATAGTCGACTAACAACTCAACCTTCTGGCGTTTTTCCCTTATTTTTGCGATAATTAGAACTATGAACGACCTTATCAAACGTCTTGAAACTCTGCTGTCAGAGATCAAAAATTTACAATCGAAAGTTAATGTTTCTCAAAAAGAGCAACGTATTTTAGAGTTGGAAGAAGCTATGCAAGTTAGTGGTTTTTGGGATGATAACGAAGCTGCTCAAAAAGTCACGCAAGAGCACAGTCAACTCAAAACTTTTGTCGACTTCTGGTCAGAACTAGAAAAAAACACAACCGAGTTACTAGACCTTGTTAAGAACAATACGGACGAAACTGAGGAAACTAAAACTTACTTAGAAAAGCAAACTGTGGACTTAGAAACCCAGTACAACAAAAATCGCTTAGTTTTACTTCTTTCCAAACAATACGACGACCACAACGCTATCTTTTCGATTCACGCCGGAGCTGGTGGCACAGATGCTCAAGACTGGGCGGACATGCTGCTCCGAATGATCATGCGTTACTGCGAAAAGAAAAACTTCAAAACTGATGTCATTGAAATTAACAAAGGCCAAGAGGCTGGAATAAAGTCAGTGACGGTTCAAGTTCACGGCTCATTTGCTTACGGCATGCTTCGAAGCGAAGCTGGGGTGCATCGTTTGGTGCGTCTCAGCCCATACAATCCTGCCCATACTCGCGAAACAAGTTTTGCTCTTCTTGAACTCATCCCTTTGCTCGAAGAACAAGAAGCTATCCAACTTGATCCAAAAGATTTAGATATAGAAGCCACTACATCATCCGGCGCTGGTGGCCAGAGCGTTAACACGACTTACTCAGCAATCCGCATTACCCACAAACCTACGGGCATCAAGGTCAGTATTCAAAATGAACGCAGTCAGCATCAAAACAAAGAGATAGCGATGAAAATTCTCGTCGCCAAAGTCCAAGCGCTCGAAGACGAAAAACTCGCCAAAGAAAAGAAAGAGTTGCGCGGCGAGTTTAAATCCGCAGAGTGGGGCAATCAAATTCGGAGCTACGTACTTCATCCATACAAAATGGTTAAAGACCATCGCACCGATTTTGAAAGCACTGACCCCGACTCTGTCCTTGAAGGCGAGCTCGATGATTTCGTCGAACATTACTTAGAAAACACTGTGCAATAGCACCAAAATATGGTATAGTAAATTTGTCGGTTAATTCACCCAGAAACACAAAGACGAAATGATTACGTTTGAAAACGTCACCAAACTTTACGGAAAATCAAAAGCCTTAAACGGCATCAATCTCGATATCCAGCCTGGCGAATTCATCTCAATTGTAGGGATGTCCGGAGCAGGGAAGTCGACTTTGATGAAACTTATCATTGGCGAGGAGCAACTCGACCACGGTAAAGTTTTGATTGACGGCATCGACATGTCGACTGTGAAAAACAAAGATTTACCTTACTTACGTCGCAAAATTGGGATCGTTTTTCAAGATATCAAATTACTCCCAAAACGAACCGCATTTGAAAATGTTGCCTTTGCTATGGAAGTTAGCGGTCACCGCAAAGAAAAAATCGACAAAGATGTTCCAAAAATTCTCGAACTCGTCGGTTTGCTTCACAAAAAGAACAATTTTCCTCACGAAATGTCTGGTGGTGAAAAACAGCGCGTGGCCATTGCTCGTAGCTTAGCTCATCGCCCTGTTTTGTTGTTAGCCGATGAACCAACCGGTAACCTCGATGAAGTTAACGCCGCCGAAGTTCTTGAATTACTCATGAAGATCAACGAACTCGGCACCACGGTTATTTTAGCTACTCACGCTTCTGATTTGGTTAACAAAATCAACAAACGCGTTATCACTATCGAAGCTGGACAAATCACTCTCGAGCAAGCCACCAAAGGTAAATACAAACTCTAAATTTCAATGTACAACTCCGTTACTTTTTATAGAATCATCAGAACTGGCTTCGTCAACTTTTGGCGCAATATTTGGCTGTCTTTAGCAGCTTCATCAGTTATGATTGTAACTTTAGTAATTTTGTCATCACTAATGCTATTGTTTGTCATCACCAACTACTCCGTTACGTCTATTCGCGAACGAGTTGATATCAGCGCTTATTTTAAAGTCGGTGTCACCGAAAGCCAAGTCCTAAGAATAAAAACAGAACTCGAAAGAAACGAGACCATCAAAGATGTTGTCTACATTAGCCCTGCCGACGCACTCAAAGATTTTCGCGATGTTCACGTTGACGATGAAAACCTCCTAGAGTCGTTAGACGAACTTGGGGATAACCCACTACCAGCCACGCTTCAGATTAAAGCCAACACCCTCGAAGATTTTCCCGCAATTGACTCGGAACTACGATCTGAAAAGTACGCTGACGTTATCGACAAAGTAAACTTTCAAGACAACCGTCTAGTTATTGAAAGATTAAACAAAATTCTTCGATTTATTATCATTTTTGGAGTTGTGCTAACGATCATTTTCGCCATGATTGCTATCTTGGTCATTTTCAACACAATTACACTTACTATATTTAACCGACGCGAGGAAGTCGAAATTATGCGACTTGTCGGAGCCACAAATTCCTATATCCGTGGTCCATTCATCGTAGAAGCTACTATTTATAGCCTCGCAGCCACAATTATTACCACGATTGCCCTTATTCCTGTATTGACTAATTTGCCACAAATTTTCGAATATATTGCACCTAACGGTATTGATGCTGCATTCTTTGGCAACAGCGGTTTTGCGACATCGCTCGTCAATAATTACATCTCTAACGTCATCAGCTCGGGACATGTAACGTTAAATATCATAATTATGATGCTTGGCCAACTTGTCGTGGCTTTAGCTTTAAGCATCACCTCAACCTTGCTCGCTATGCGCAAGTACTTAAAGGTCTAGGGCTTGCGTGTTTTAAAAAATCAGCTATACTAAAAAAGAGCCGCTCTAAGAGATTGGAGCAAATTGGGCGAAATACGACTCTCGAACAGAGAGTTTTAATTTTGCCCGTAACGATTTATACATTATGAAGATAATTTTACTCAAAGACGTTGCCAAAATTGGGCGAAAAGGAGAGATTAAGGAAGTAAATGATGGCTATGCCAGAAACTTCCTCATTGCTAAAAAACTTGGGGCTGTGGCTACAGCTGAGATCCAAGCCAAAATCGCCAAGGAATCCAAGGAAGCTAACGACCGCGTCGCCAGACAAGCCAGTAAGATAGAAGAGATAAAAAGGGAGTTAGGAAAGCGAACCTTCACCATTCATGTCAAAGTTGGGGATAAAGGACAAATCTTTGGTGGAGCACACGAAAAAGATATTGTCACAGCAATCAACGCTAAAATGAACACAACTTTTGACAAGCATAACGTACATATTAAACAACCGCTCAAAACCATAGGTAAACACACAGTTACAATAAAACTTGGTCAGGGACTAGAAGCTCAAACCAATATTTCAATTGAACCACTTAATTAACAAATACTAAAACTGAATTTCCATGTCCTATCACGTTAAACCCCGCAAAGCTAAGAAACTCCAAACCAAATTTATTTTCGTCTCCGGCGGCGTTATTTCCAGCGTCGGTAAAGGCGTCACCACCTCCAGCCTTGCCATGTTGCTACAATCACGAGGCTACACAGTTGCTCCAGTAAAATGTGATGCTTACCTCAACGTTGATGCAGGCACGATCCGACCCCAAGAGCACGGCGAAGTCTTTGTCACCGATGATAAGTGGGAAACCGATCAGGACATCGGAAACTATGAGCGTTTCTTGAATACTGACCTCTCTGGGGCTAACTACGTTACCAACGGACAGCTTTACCAAAGCATCATCCAAAAAGAACGAAACTTTGAATACGGTGGAGAAGATGTTGAGGTTGCCTTGCATGTTCCGGAAGAAATCATTCATCGTTTAGAAAATGCCGCGCGCAAACGTAAAGCTGATTTTGTAATTTGCGAAATTGGTGGCACGGTCGGTGAGTATCAAAACATTTTGTTTATCGAAGCCAATCGCATTATGAAGTATCGTGATATGCGCGAAGTTATGCATATTCACGTTGGCTATTTACCAACTCCACCAAGCATCGGTGAGATGAAATCAAAGCCTGTCCAGAATTCGGTTAAGCAGTTAATTTCTTCAGGTATTCAACCCGACTTTTTGATTGGCCGAGCCGAAAAAGCTTTGGATGATCGCCGTAAAGAAACCTTGGCTTGGACAACGAATGTTCCTAAAGAAAACATCATCGCGGCTCCAAACGTTGATAGTATTTATCGTGTTCCACTAAACTTTGACCAACAAGGCTTAACCGACAAAATCCTCAAACAGTTCGGGATGCCATCAAAGAAGAACGATCTCAAGGAATGGAAAAAGTTGGTTGGCACTATTTCATCGGTACGAAATCAAAAGAAAGAGTATAGCGTCGCTGTAGTCGGTAAGTATTTTGAAACAGGGGCCTACCAAATTGGCGATGTCTATATCTCTGTCGTCGAGGCTATCAAACACGCATCTTGGGCTAACAAAGCCAAAGTCAAGATGACTTGGGTCTCCAGCATGGATGTCGAGAAATTCGGCGCCAAGAAAATGCTTGAAGAGTTTGATGGGATTGTCGTCCCTGGTGGGTTTGGCAGTCGCGGAACAGAGGGGATTATTGAAACTATCAAATACGCTCGAACCCACAAAATTCCATACCTCGGATTGTGTTATGGAATGCAATTAGCCACGATTGAATTTGCTCGTAACGTTGCCAAAATCCGTAATGCAAACACCACCGAAGTCGATGAAAAAACTAAGCACGCGGTTATTCATATCATGCCTGAGCAAGAAAAACTCTTGCTAAATAAAGAATATGGGGCTACGATGCGCTTAGGAGCTTGGGACTGTAGTATTAAACGTGGTACCCACACCGAAAAAGCTTACATTCAAGGAAAGTGGATTAACAAAACTGGAACCACTAAAATTTCTGAACGTCATCGTCATCGCTTTGAATTCAACAATGAGTATCGCGAACGCTTAGAAGAAGCCGGACTAGTCATTGCTGGTACCACTCCCGACGGACAATTGGTTGAAATTATCGAGCTTACAGACCACCCTTACTTCGTCGCCAGCCAATTCCATCCTGAATTTAAATCACGACCTCTTGCCCCACATCCTTTATTTTTAGGATTCATGCAAGCAGTCGTTAAATTAAATAAGAACAAATAATCTAAATACATGGACACAAACATGCCGTCTGGTGCTCAAGCACCGACACCAGTGCCTCAAAAGTCGTTTTCGAGCAACGGTGAATTAGGACAAATCTCTCAGTTGGTCAAAGAAACCTTTGCGCTCCTGAAAGACAGAATCCTAACTTTGATAGGAATTAATATAATTCCTCTTATTTTAGTGATGGTTTTTAGTGCGATTGTCGCGGGCGGAGCAGCAGCGGTTCTCGGGTTTGGGGTCTCTGACAACGCCAATGCAGTTGGTGGAATTGCTTTAGTTATAGGTTTGATAGTCTTTGTAATCGCACTTTATTTAAGTGGAGTGGTTCAGGCTGCAAACATTTCGGCTATTGCTGATTCAGATAAACCAGGCATAATTGAAAGCTACAAACGAGGGTTTCCCCGAGGTTGGGGCATGCTCTTGGCCTCTATCTTGGTCACAATTGTAGTAATATTTGGTTTAATTATCATAATTATTCCTGGGATTATTTTCATAACGTGGTTTATGTTTACTTACTATACTCTCATGATAGAAAAACTCAGCGCTATCGATGCGATGAAACGTAGTAAAGAACTTGTAAAGGGTCGCTTAATGTCAACATTTTCCAAAGTTGCTGTCATAGCTGTCATCTACTTTGTTATCCAGTGGGCAATTGGCGCCATTGCTGGTAGCGGAAAAGAATTCGGCATATTAGCTATTCTAAATCTGATTATTGGTGTAGGCTTTGGTTTATTCATGCAAGTCTATGTTTATAGACTCTACGAATCTTTGAAAGCTACTAGATAATAAAGCATAAAAAAAAAGACCTCCATTCGGAGGTCTTTTTTTACTTCGTAGGTTCAACGCTGACCACACGGGTCTTGCGTAAATTGCCATGGAATTTAGTAAGCATCTTCTTCTGGAACTTTACCATACCATCAACAAGAGAGTATAAAGTAGAGTCACCGGCGACCTTAACGTTCTTACCTGCATGGAACTTAGTTCCGTGCTGACGAACGATAATTTCACCTTTGTGAACAAGCTGATTACCGAAAATTTTAACACCAAGGCGTTTGCTGACCGAATCTCGGCCCAGCGCGGTACTACCGCCAGCTTTCTTATGTGCCATAAGAGTTTGGAATGTCTGGACAAAAGCATGCGCAAGTTAATGCACACCCATCATCCAGCCAATTATATCTTTTCAAAAATAACAATTTCTCGGGCGACGATTTGGTCTTTACGGTCGTATATAACGGTTCCGCGTTCAGTCAGTTTGGCGAAACTGAACTTAGAGAGTACGTCAGGAGAGATTGCAGTTACTAAATTATATCCCAAATCAGTGATAAAGTCAAGACTGGGGAATAGGGCATAATCTCGAGATTTCTTGTAGGCAGGGATGCAAATAACCACTCGGCCTTTGCTTGGTAAAATCTTTAGAAATTCTTGAAAGCTGTCTTTGTATAATACTTCTAGGTCGTGGAAATTTTTAGTGATCTCGTCCATTGATGGAAATTGGCCATACATCGGGCCTAAATAGCCTTCGGTGACAATCGCGCTTATGCTTTTAATTGCGCCAACTTTTGTCAGGTTTTCCACAAGGGGAGCGACAGCACGGGCATCAGCAACTTCCACGTGATACTTGCCTTTGGGAATTTTGTAGCGATTACGGAACCATTCAAGGTTTGTTTCGCTACCAGCAATTGCCCTGTGGTTTATGTCTGATCCAAGCATTTTGTAGCCAAGTAAAACGCCTTCTTGAATGATTGTGCCGATTCCACAGAACGGATCAAGCATAGCTTCGCCAGCTTTGACGTTAGCGATGTTAAGCATGCTTTGAGCAACTTTTGGAGGAATCATACCTTGAAGTTCATCGCGAATTGGTCGTTGATAGTCACGACGACCGTAATCTTCAAAGTCTTGAACACTTAAAGTTTTGGCTGTGTAGAGTTTGGTCTTGCCAGCGATGACACAAATCTCTGCGCCTTTCTCTAAGACTAAGTTTTTTGTAACGACGACCGAAGCCAAAGCTAACGAGTTAAACTCTGGCAAAACTAGACGAACACCTTGATCATCTTGCAAACCACGTTTGATGAACATACCAACGCGCTTTGGTTCACCGAAAGCGAGAACAGTAGGATCCAGTAAATAAATGCTGACGCCAAACTGAATTTTACCGGAGTACTTTTTAAGAAAATCAGTTTTGATCTTAGCGGGCTTAAAGTAATTCTGCAAAGCAAAATTAATCGAATCGGTTTCCCGTTTCGTCACCAAATCAACCACTTTGAGGATTTTTACGATACCACCTAGCTCACGCTGTAATTTTTCAAACGGCAACGGCTGTTCTGACTCAACAATAACAACTTCATGTGAAGAATCAATGATTTTTATTTCAATGCCAAGACGCCCTAAAACTTGCAGGAGTTCTGCAAGTGACAGTGTATATACCCTCCCGAGTACAAACGCGTACTGCATAAAATTGTTACCTAAGAAAAATGATTAACTATAGTGAAGCAAAAGAAAAGATAGGGGAGCGCAAGCCACAATTAGTTTACGCGAGCTTTGTGCTTGTGGCGTTTTTAGTGGGCTTCGGTGCGGGCAGGGCAAACCCCGAACGCGATCGAAACTCACAGAAGTACACTAATTATAACACTTCTGAGACATCTACGAAAGTCGAAACGAAGACGGACACAGTGAAGAACAGTGAGGCTAAAGCGTCCGAAACTAAAACTGCAAGTGATGCGAAGACTGCTTCAGGTTCTGGTCAGACCGGCGAAAGCACTTGCACGGGGATAAAGGGGAATGTCTCTGGTAAAACCAAAACCTATCATGTTCCAGGTGGATCGTTCTATGCACGTACCCAAGAAGAACAATGTTTCAAAACAGAGGCCGAAGCGGTGGCCGCTGGGTTCACCAAAGCGAAGAGATAAACTATTAGACTTAATTTTAACGCTTTTGTCAAGGTGAGGCAATGACCATATTCTGCTAGAATAAGGGCATGTTACCTCAGATAAAACCATCAGAAAAATCAATTTACCTCGATCACGCTGCCACGACTTACATGGACCCACGCGTCAAAGAAGCCATGGAGCCTTTTTGGGATGACTACTACGGAAATCCATCCTCACTCTACAAAAAGGGGAGAGAGGCGCTTAACGCGACGTCAACGGCACGCAAAACTATCGCCGAAATTCTCAACTGTAAACCTGATGAAATTGTTTTCACCGCCGGTGGTAGTGAAAGCATCAACTTAGCGATTTTAGGCACGGCACGACAGTGGCGTTTACATAACCCAACTGGTGGTCATATTATTTCCTCAGCCATAGAACATCACGCGGTTTTACATTCTTTAGACGCACTTAAACAAGAAGGTTTTACTACAACACTCATAGATGTCGACTCAGACGGTTTTATCAAACTCGACGAACTTAAATCAGCAATTCAACCAGACACAATTTTAATTTCCGTGATGTACGCCAATAACGAGATTGGTACTATCGAACCGATTGTAGAAATCGGCAAGTGGCTCAAAGGTTTGAACGATCAACGCCTTACGGATAAACTTCCTAAAATTCTTTTTCATACTGATGCTTGCCAAGCTGCTGGCGCACTTGAACTCGATGTCCAAAAACTCGGCGTCGACATGCTCTCTGCAAATGGCAGTAAAATTTACGGACCCAAGCAAACCGGCTTTTTATTTTTACGAAGTGGAGTACGAGTTCGCCCACTTATTTTTGGTGGTGGCCAAGAAAAAAACTTACGTAGCGGTACAGAAAATGTCGCTGGCATTGTCGGTTTATCAGAAGCGCTTCGCTTAGCACAAACTGAACGCGAACAAGAAAACAAACGACTACAAGAGGTTCGTGATTACTTCATGACTGAAATCGAAGCCAAAGTTCCCAAAATTGTTTTCAACGGACCAGACGAACGAAAGCCTCACAACAAAATCTTACGCTTGCCGAATAACATCAACGTCTCAATTTTAGATATAGAAGGGGAGGCGTTACTACTCTACTTAGACTCGTACAACATCGCGATGTCGACAGGCAGTGCTTGCACCTCAACTAGCTTAGATCCGTCGCACGTCATCTTGGCCATTGGTCGCCCATACGAATACGCTCACGGCAGTATGCGCTTCACTCTCGGTAAACAAACTACAAAAGAAGATATCGACTACGTCATGACTGTCCTACCAGGTATCGTGGAAGAACTCCGACGCATCAGCCCAGTTAACTTAAATCCAGCCCAACCTGAGCAAGTCAGCTTAGAAAAAGCTTTCGTTGGTCAAAACATGGATAAATTCAGAAACAAGAAGATCCAACCCTAAACGTTCGGATAGAATAAAAAGTACATGGCTTCGATTAAACCAATAGAAACAAACAAACTCAAGAAAGCCGAAGTGGTTAATCAATACACCGGCGAAACTTGGGTATATAGCGAAACGGTGAAAGATCACTTCTTCCACCCCCGCAACCTTCTTTTGGACAATCCAAGCGAAGGCCAGTTTGATGCTGAAGGTATGGTCGGAAGTCCAGCTTGTGGTGACATGATGACTATGTGGCTTAAGATTAACCCTGAGTCCGAACAAATCACCGACATGAAATGGAAAACGTTCGGCTGTGGCTCAGCGATTGCCTCAACGTCCATGTTCAGCGTGATGATTACTGAGAATGGCGGCATGCATCTTGATCAAGCTTTAAAGATAAAACCTCAAGATGTTATGAAGCGTCTTGATGGTCTTCCTAACCGAAAAATTCACTGCTCAGTGCTCGCTGATAAAGCTTTTCGCAAAACTGTTAACGAATACTTCCGAAATATTGGGC
>CAYOVR010000044.1:0-10290 GCA_964407465.1 uncultured Candidatus Saccharibacteria bacterium | reverse complement strand
CTTTACCGAAAGACGTTATGAATAACGACGCGATTACAGATGCCGCGACATTGTCTCAGTTTATTGAATCAACGATCGAAACTCCAGAATTTGGTAAAATTACAACTCGTAAAGTAGCGATTACTTTACCAGAATCAAAATCCTTTGTGCGTATTATTCAGATTCCGAAGATGGCGGAGTCAGAGGTTGAAAATGCAATTCTGTTTGAAGCCGAAAGCTATGTGCCAATGCCTATGGATCAGGTTTACTTTGATTGGAGAATTTTGCAAACTGGTAACGACACTATGGCCGTACTTTTAGTCGCTTCGCCGAAAGATACAGTGGATTCATATCTATCCGTGTTAGAAACGGCCAATCTTGAAGTCGTTGCGATCGAAGTAGAATCACAAAGTTTATGCCGAACTTTGGTCCCAGAAGATAGCACTGAAACAGCTTTACTGATTGATTTAGACTCATTTAAAACCAACTTGATTATGGTGGAGAAGGGGAACTTACAATTTTCCTCATCTATCCCAATTGCTGGAAATACGTTTACCGATACTATTGCTCAGGGAATGGGTATTACCAAGCCGCAAGCTGAAGCGATAAAGATAAAAGTTGGGATTAATAACACTCCAGAATATCCAAACATCCGAACGATTTTGGCGCCCGTGTTGAAGAATTTGAGTGAAGAGATTCGCAATGTCATCCGTTTTCATTATGATCATTCGGATCAGAAGATTGATAAAGTCATCCTTAGTGGTGGTAATGCGCGTGATAAAAGCCTGGCTGATTATTTAGCCGAAGAGCTTAAAGATATGGGCGTGATAAAGTTCGAATTAGGTGCTCCATGGCAGAACGTGCCAAATATAGAGCCAACGCTACCCCTAGATGAAGCTGAGTCACTTCATTACGCAGCAACAATTGGTTTAGCCATCCGTTTATTATAGAGCTATGAAGCAAATTAATTTATTACCCAAATCTAAACAGCAAGAACTGACCTACGAAACTTTGTTCCGAGGGATTGTTCGCTTTTTAGAAGTTGCGGCTGTTTCGTTTATTTTAGTCTTCCTTGGCCAGTTCGCGATTTGGTCATATTTGCGTGCAGAGGAAGTCAATTTAGTTGGAGATATTGAACAACTTAAAGTTATTACAGACAAACAAGACAATGCTGAACTTAAGGGTGAGATTCGCGAAATTAACGCACAGATTACAGATTTTAAAAACTTGTTAGATGGTACTCCAGCATGGTCAAAAGCCATTCGTCAATTAGTTACTCACGTCCCTCAAGATATTAGGATTGCGAATATCAGTGCGAATGTAGAAAAGAAGGAAGTCGAGATTAGGGGATATAGTCCGACTCGAGAATCAGTAATTGATTTCTACAACGCTGTTCGCCAGGATACAGACAATTTTACAAGTATCAACTACCCTCTGGAAAATGTGGCTAAGCCTACTGATGTTTCATTTTCGTTTACGATTATCCTTGAAGACTCATTACTTAAAAAATGAACAGCAAACTTTCATCAAGATATAAGATATATATAGCAGCTACAGGATTTGTTGTAGTTGTTGGTTTGCTTTTCGGTTATCTTTATTCAATTTTGCAAACCTCAAGCGAAACCATTGCTGCTAGGATTTTTCAGAAAGACAAAGAATATAAAGGTTTGCAATCTGAACAGTTGAGTTATGAGGCCGGTAAAAAAGATTTAGCAGAGCTTGAAGAGCTTCCGAAGAAACCAGCAGATTTATTTAGCCAAGACGTTCGGTTAGTTAAAGAAATTCAAACTCTAGAAACCCTGGCTAAGAATGCCTCATTAACTATGACATTCTCGATCGCAGGAACATCATCAGAGGCCAAGAAAGCTCCAAAGAGTATTGCAAACATATACTTCGTTCCATACATTTTGAATGTTACGGGTAGCTATCAGAATATAGTTCAGTTCATGGATCAAGTTGAGCACGTTCCTTTCGTCACTCATTTTCAAGAGATTTCATTGACTGCTCTTGAAAAAGACCAGGTTCGCGGTTCGTTTGTTGGTAATTTCTTCATCAAAAAATGAAAAACGTAAAATTTACATTCAAAGATGTTAAACTTATACTTAAGCAAAAGACTTATGTGTTGTTTTGGATTGCTTTAGTTATTGTTATCCTTCTTGAGCTTTGGGTTATTCAAAAAGTTGTTAGCGTTGCTTTAGACGCTAAGAATAATCCCGCACCGGATGCATTAAATCAAACTGTCCGTGTGTATTTTCCAGCTTTTAATGAAGTTTTAAAGAAGGTAGATGAGAATACAAACTACAGTGCGCAAAGTGTAAATGGTCTGTCACCATTTGGATTGCCGCCACAAGACTAAATCTTAAGCTTTAGCGTTGAGAATCAAGTTTTCCAAGGCTTGAAAAAACTAGCGAAATGCAGTATAATGGCTAAAGTTGTTACATAGAAAAGGGTTGGTAGCTCAGCTGGTAGAGCAGGTGCCTCTTAAGCACTCGGTCGTGGGTTCGAATCCCGCCCAACCCACCAGAAGTGTCTAATGAGTGTCTTTACATCCGCGCCCGTAGCTCATCTGGATAGAGCGTCTGGCTTCGAACCAGAAGGTAGTAGGTTCAACTCCTGCCGGGCGCACCATAAGTTAAATTTTCGAATCCGAACGGTTTTTGACCTTCGGGTTTTTGCTTTTTAAGCGAAGTAGTCATAAGTCTGTGACCTTGTTACAATACCCCTATGCTCCATATATTGCTTGGAAAACATCATTTTGCAAAGCAGTCGTATATCGATGATTTGGCAACAAAGAAAAGTGTTGTAGTCACTCGATACATTAACGAGACTTTGCCTCATCTAGAAAACCTGACTCAGCCGAGCCTTTTTTCTAAACCCGGGATTGTTGTTCTTGATGGGTGTTTGAACAAGGTTGAGGTTATGGAATTCATTCCAACCCTGATTGAATCAAAAGATATTTTTGTGATTGTCGAAGAAAAAGTTGATAAGCGAAAGACTGAGATCACTAAGCTACTTAAGTTACCGAACGTAGTTGTTAAGGAGTTTCCGGTGCCTCATGGTTCGGCGCTTGCAGAGTGGGTCTCTAATCACGCTAAAGAACTGGGAAGTAGTATCACTCAGCCTGCTGCTAATTTGTTGATGCGTTTGCTTGGCGGAGAAAGCACTGATCCTCGTTTTGAAGTCGATATGGACTTGTGGCAAATTCACAATGAGCTTAAAAAGCTCGCGGTCTATGCTGACGGCAAGGAGATTACAGAAGACATGGTCAGTGTGTTAGTTCGAAATGTTGCGGTCCCTCAAGTCTGGGATATCGTTGATGCAGTAGGGAAGCGCCAGCCAGCTCTTGTCTTGGCTACGATGCAGAAATATTTAGAGAGTGACAGTAGTACTGACGACAAAGCTAAAATTATTCAACTCAATGCCTTACTTGCTGACCAGTTTCGAAGTTTGCTTTTGGTGAAATCAGCGCAAAACATAGGAATGCCCGATGATATTGTTCTCGACAAAACTGGCTGGAAAAGTGGCCGACTGTTTGTGATGAAAAAGCTAAGTGCTCCTTTCGAAGAAAAGTCTTTGGTTGCCACACTCGGTAAACTCGAAGCTCTCGATGTCGAGCTTAAAACAGGTAGTGTGCCACCAAAAGTTTTATTGGATTTAATCTGTTCTCAGATAGCTTAAGTCGTTCCGAGAAAGTATTGATTGAGAAAACCATTGGAGCCTGCGGCGACTGGTTTTTGAAACAATACTTTCTCGGAACAAACATGAGTATATAAAAACCCTCCGAATGGAGGGTTTTTAGTTTAACGGCCAGCGCGTTTGCGATCGTTGGCGTTGAGTAAACGTTTTCGAATACGAATATTTAGTGGGGTAACTTCGACTAGCTCATCAGGACCAATGTATTCAAGAGCAAAGTCGAGTGTAATTTCTTTATGAGGAGTGAGGATAAGAGCATCATCAGCACCAGAGGAACGCATGTTAGTAAGCTTCTTGGTACGATTGATGTTAACTTCAATGTCGTTATCAAGCGCGTTCTTACCGACGACCATACCTTCATAGACTTCAACAGCTGGAGGAATGAAGAGAATCCCACGTTCTTGGGCATTGTTTAAGCCGTAAGAGTTAGAAACACCAGATTCAGTGGCGATCAATGAACCATGTTCATTACCACGTAAATCAATTTCATGAACGGGCTTGTAGCTATCAAATAAGTTGTTGATGATGGCTGTACCGCGTGTACGTGTAAGCAGTAAGTTCTTTAAACCAATGATACCGCGAGTAGGGATAATATATTCAATGTGCATTTCACCGTTAGGCATAGTGTCTAAAGTGAGAAGTTCACCACCACGGCGTCCAACTTCTTCAATAGCTACACCTTGATATTCACTTGGAATATCGATGATAAGGTTTTCGTAAGGTTCTTTTTTAACACCGTCTTCTTCGATGAAAATAACTTGAGGCTGAGAAACTTGAAGTTCAAAGCCTTCTCGACGCATGGTTTCAATCAAAATACCAAGGTGAAGTTCACCACGACCAGAAACTAAGTAGGAGTCACCACTTTCAGCAGACTGCTCAACTTTAAGGGCAACGTTAGTTTCGAGTTCACGGAACAAACGATCACGAATTTGTCGGCTAGTAACAAACTTACCTTCACGGCCAGCAAAGGGGGAAGTGTTTACACCAAAAGTCATTTTGATAGTTGGCTTTTCAATTTCAACTGGAGGAATTTGAATTGGGTTTTCGCTATCAGCTAAAGTTTCACCGATCTGAATACTATCGAAACCACCGATGGCGATAATGTCACCAGCTTCAGCTTCATCAACTTCAGTTGGGACCAATCCACGATACATCTGTAAGGTTGTGGCTTTACCAGGAATCTTGGTGCCATCGTATTGAATCTGAACAATGTTTTGAGCTTTCTTCACTTTACCAGCTTGGATTTTACCAATACCGATTTTACCTTTGTAGTTATCGTAGCGAAGAGCTAAGACAAGCATAGCGAAAGGTGCTTCAGAGTTAACTGCAGGCGCAGGAATGTGATTGATGATAGCTTCGAACACAGGAACGATTGTATCTCTTTCGTTGGGAAGAGTTTCGCCAGACTTAATAGCCGCTAAGACGCTGTCTAAATCTGTGCTGGCAATACCGTTGATCCCACTAGCGTAGAGGATAGGGAAGTCGAGTTGTTCGTCGGTAGCGTGTAGGTTTACAAACAAATCAAAAGTTTTGTTGATGACTTCATCAACCTGAGCTTCGGGCTTATCAACTTTGTTGATAACGACAATAGCACGATGGCCAAGCTCCAAAGCTTTTTTCAAAACGAATTTGGTTTGAGGCATAGGACCTTCTTTGGCATCAACTAAAAGAAGAACGCCGTCGGCCATCTTTAAGGTACGTTCAACTTCACCACCGAAGTCGGCGTGACCTGGGGTGTCTACTATATTAATACGAATGCCGTTGTATTCAACGGATGCGTTTTTAGCTGTAATGGTAATGCCGCGTTCACGCTCTAAATCACCAGAATCCATGATTAAATCGGCACCGTCATCGTCTTTGACGGTATGGGTCTGTTTGAGCATGGCATCAACTAGAGTTGTCTTACCATGGTCAACGTGAGCGATTATCGCAACATTTCGTATATTATCTCGTTTCATTTGTGTGGTAAATAAAAAGCGGCGTTTGCCGCAAAAAGGACTTATTAAATATACCCAAATTTAGCCGATTTGTCAAGCTTTTTGGTTGATGCGTAAGCGCTATTACGCTTGATGGACAGAAGTATAAAAAAGTGGTAGAGTAATAAATTATTGTTGGGTTATGGATTTTAGATACCTTTATATCAAGGTGTTTGGAACTCTTAACTCACAAGTTTCGAGTTCTCTCTGTGAGGGGTAAAAATTTCACACTATTAGGAGGATGGTTCCGATGTCAGATACATCAGTTCCGTCTGTCACGCCCAGCGATTCAAATGGCCTGAAGTTCGCCGACGAGGAGGTAGACTCCAGCGTCGGTTATTCTTCGAATCACAAGCCCAGGCCGGTCACTGAGCAGCTCACAACCCTGGGCGAGATCTTCCCGAGGCTCAACTTCGACCACGCCCAGCGCTTCGTCGAAACGGCGCTGCCCAACATGCAACTACCGAGCGGCGCTGAGGGATGGTTTGCTATCGTGAGACATGAGGCCATGGCGTCCAGCTACGCTTGGGCTATCAAAGCCGTTTTTACTCTGATCGAGGGCAGACGGGTGTTTTACAACTTTCGCAGGGGTGAGACGGGTCAGGAGTACCTCCGTCAGCACGAGCGTACCGTTCGAAAACTCAGGGAGGTAGCCGAGCAGCAGCCCGGTGACATCCTGATATTGCCGGCACAGTTCGGTCTCCGTCACCGCGGCCGCTCCGTCCGTCGTGCCCGCGAGGTGTTCACCTCAAGTGAGTTCGGACTTGGTGCCTTCGCCAGCGCCATCATGTTGTTGACGCATCCGGAGATGCTTTCAGTCCAGGAAAGCCTCTCTTTCGATTCAAGCGGAGACGAGTACAGTCCGAGCGCCGATGGTGAGTGGGACTGCGCCCCAGCCTTCTTCTGTAATGATACCGGGCTGGGGTTCAGTGCCCGCAAGAGCGACTATGTCGATAGCAGTGTCGGGCCGGTATCCGGCTTCGTTCCGCAGCAGTAGGAACTTCGACACTCGGTCCGCAAAGCGGACCTCACCGGCTACTCACGAAAGTGGGTGGCCGGTTTTTCTTTTGTTTATGAACAGTTAAATCTTTGCTATACTAAAACTAAAGTATTTATCAAATCTCTATGAATTACAAAAGGTTACAAATGTTTAGTTTCTTAACGATTTTGATAGTCGCGTTGATTATCGCTTTGGCGATCTTCCGCCCGTTCTTTAATGTTCTCGCGTTTGGAGCGATTGTGGCGATTTTGTTTATGCCAATCGATCAGCGTCTAGAAAAGCGCTTTAAGTCACCAAATCTTGCTGCTGCTCTAACTTTGCTTTTGATAGTAGCGATTATTGTGGTGCCTTTGACACTATTTGGTCAGCTCATCTTCAACGAGCTAAATGATGTCTATCATAGTATTCGTGAGGGGAGTTTAGTTATTGACCAAGGAAAAATTATTAGCAGTCTGCCTTCTCAGATTCAGGTCTTCATTGAGAACTTCACTCGAGACTTGAACGCGACTTTATCACGGTTTAGTGATAATGCCTTTCAGGCCGTATCAAGTATCATAACAAACGTTACTGGATTTATTCTTTCCGCGGTTTTGTTTTTGTTCACTGTCTATTATCTCCTTCGCGATGGTAACAAGTTTAAAGATGTTTTGGTTGATATCTCTCCACTCAACGAACGACAGGAAACGGAGTTGATTACAAAGATTGGTAGTGCAGTTAACGGTGTGGTTAAAGGTTCGTTCTTAATCGCTTTGATACAAGGTACGGTCGCTACAATTGGTTACTTTATTTTCGGTGTCCCACAACCTCTTATTTGGGGTTTGCTCACTGTGATGGTGGCGTTAGTGCCAACTGTTGGTACTGCATTAGCCATTGTTCCAGCAATTATCGTGTTGTTGATTACAGATCACGTTGGTGCTGCTGTTGGTTTGGCAATTTGGGGTGCTTTAGCAGTTGGGTTGATTGATAACGTCATTAGCCCAATATTAATTGGAGCTAAAACCAAGCTTCATCCGTTGTTGGTTTTGTTTAGCGTCATCGGTGGTATCTCTCTGTTTGGCTTTCTTGGATTTTTACTCGGACCAATCTTCATGGCGGTATTTGTAACTTTGGTTGATATGTTTAGACATGAGTTTAAAGATTACTTAGATTAATTTTCATGGCAGACCAGCTTCGTCTACAACGCGTTTCGCAAGAGCTAAACTTACCCCCGACTGTTCTGACCATCTTTGGTTCAACGGGGGATTTAAGTTTGAATCAGTTATTGCCGACTTTGGTGCATATGGATAACGAGGGTCTGTTACCAAAGAATTTTCGTTTGGTGTGCGTGGGACGCCGAGAGTTTGATACCAAAGCTTTTATAGCGTTTTTTGTGAAGAATTCCCGGGCCAAGCTTGATTCAAAAGCCGTGGCCAAGTTTGCCCAGCGAATTATCTATTTTAAGGGTGATATTGATGAGCCAAATAGTTTTTCGGAACTACAGCATGTTATCGCTGATCACAAAATTGGTAAGAAACACGATTGTTTTAGTCGATTGTACTACTTTGCGACAGCCCCTGAATATTTTGCGCCAATCGCCTCTATATTAAAGCATCAGGGTTTGTTGATAGGCTGTGGTGAGCATGAGCGCACAATTCGGATTTTAGTCGAGAAGCCGTTTGGGGTCGATTTAAAATCTGCACAGACTTTGAACAAAGAGCTGTTAAAGTTTTTTACGGAGAAGCAGATTTATCGCATTGATCATTACTTAGGAAAAGAAACTGTTCAGAACTTGTTGGTTACGCGTTTTGCTAATGACTTTTTAGAACCAATTTGGAATCGCGATTATATCGATCATGTTGAATTGAGCGTGTTTGAAGATGTTGGTGTCGGGAATAGATTGAACTTTTTTGATCAAACCGGGACACTCAAAGATTTGGTGCAGAATCATATTGTGCAGATGTTGGCGTTAATTGCCATGGAAGAACCGAAAGACTTAACTCCAGAATCGATTCGCTCGGAAAAGCTTGGCGTTCTTAATGCATTGAAAAAGTTTACGGCTAAAACTATTAGTGGAAACGTGGTACGTGGCCAGTATAAAGAGTACAAGGCTGAGGTGGGGAAGCGAACTGAAACTGAAACTTTTGTTGCACTAAAAACTTTTGTGGAAAACAAACGTTGGAATGGTGTACCTTTCTATGTCAAAACCGGAAAACGATTAGGCAAGAAAGTTACTGAGATTTCTGTTCATTTCAAGAAGCAATGTAATTTATTTGGAACGGATCGAGCGAGTAACGTTTTAACTTTGCGCATTCAGCCAGATGAAAGTGTGCAACTTCAGATAAACAACAAAGTTCCCGGGTTTGGAATTCGTTTACATACCGGTAGTTTAGACTTTGGTTACAAGACCGCGTTTTTGACTGAGATCCCTTCGGCTTACGAACGTTTGTTCTTAGACTTTATGCAAGGTGATCAACGTTTGTTTATGAGCAAGGAAGAGATTGAAGCCGCTTGGAAATTTACAGATAGTTTGGTCAACAATTGGGATAACAAAAACGCACCGATACAGAGCTATGCTTCTGGTTCTACTGGGCCAAAACAAGCTGAAGCCATGATCGCGCGCGACGACCGTAAATGGTGGACTAAGTAATTTACAACAATATGCAAAAGCGGGTTTTTATAATTCATGGATGGGAAGGTTATCCTGAAGAAGGATGGTTCCTATGGCTTAAAACTGAATTAGAAAAACGAGATTTTATAGCAACTGTCCCGCAAATGCCTGATGCGGATCATCCACGGATTGAGAAATGGGTTTCTAAAATAGCTGAGGTTGTGGGTGAGCCCGATGACCAGACTTATTTCGTTGGTCACAGTATGGGTTGTCAGGCAATTGTTCGCTACCTTGAGACTTTGTCACCAGAAGTAAAGGTTGGTGGTGCCGTCTTCGTTGCTGGATTTTTTAAACGCTTAACAGAGATTGACGATGATCCTGCGAGTCAGGAAACTGAAAAGCATTGGTTACAGAGTCCTTTGGACTGGGAAAAGGTTGTATCTCACATTGAAAAAAGTGTAGCGATTTTTTCTGACAACGATCCATTCGTACCTATGGATAATCAGGATGATTTTGTTCAGCACCTTAATTCAGAAGTTATTGTAGAACATGGCAAGGGTCATTTTAGTGGACCGACAGACAAAGTAACCGAGTTACCCGTAGCGTTAGAGGCACTATTAACCATAGCGGAATAATCATATGCAACTCGCACTTTTTGGTTTAGGGAAAATGGGTATGCAGATTGCCAAACGTCTGCACAATAATGGGTTTGAAGTCTTAGCTTGGAATCGTTCACCAGAATCACGACAGGCTTATGTCGAGTTTGGTGGTAAAGCTTTTGAAACAGAAAAAGAAGTTGTTGATGCTTTGACAGATTCACCGCGTGTGTTTTGGGTCATGCTCCCTAATGATGTTGTTGAAGAATTCATTTTCAGCGAACATGGCTTGCAACAATATTTACGCGAAGGCGACATTGTTATAGATGGAGGTAATTCGTTTTACAAAGATAGTGTGCGTCGTGCTAACACACTTCGCGAAAAAGGTGTGCATTATTTTGACAGCGGAACTTCTGGCGGGGTGTGGGGTGAGAAGAATGGTTTCGCCTTGATGGTTGG
>CAYOVR010000043.1:0-10465 GCA_964407465.1 uncultured Candidatus Saccharibacteria bacterium | reverse complement strand
CTCGAACCGACCACCTACGGTTTACAAAACCGTTGCTCTACCAGATGAGCTAAGCCGGCGCTGAGCTATACGAAACTGCACTTTTATTGCGTAGATAAAAGCCAAAATATTGTACCACAAACCTAAGAAAAAATCCAGTCTTTTTTAGAGTTACTAAGTAAAACAAAACACACCTCGCGTGAGGTGTGTTTTGTGGTGGGCAGGACAGGATTCGAACCTGTGAAGGCGTAAGCCAGCAGATTTACAGTCTGCCCTCGTTGACCGCTTGAGTACCTACCCTTGGACCGATTTTTTAACTCCGTAACAATACCATATATCGGCATTAATTTCAAGGTTATCCTTGATATTTAAAGTATTTTTTGATTTGAACAAAATAAAAGTGGGCGCCGCGATCTCTGAAATCGCGGACGCCCATGGACACTTCTATCCTAGAACACTTCTAGGATCCCGGTGAGCTACCCCACATAGCGAGAACCTCGGCGAGACCAGTGTAGTTTGTCGGTCGCAGAGCTAGGAGGCGCTGCCTCGTGCGGGCAGGGAGCTTGATACTGTGGATGAAACTCTGAAGAAGCTCCAGCGTCACAACCTTGCCCCGCGTAAGGTCCTTGAGTTGATCATAGGCGTCAGCGTATCCCTCCGTGCGAAGAATGATCTGGATCGCTTCTGAAATGACCTCAGGACGGCGCTCAAGATCTTCTATAACCTTTCGAGGGTTGGGCCGGGACTTCTTCAGACCCCTGCTGATCGAACCCAGAGCGATCAACATGAACCCGAATGCGAGACCCATGTCCCGCTGCATGGTTGAGTCTGAGAGGTGTCGCTGCAACCGCGACTGAGGCAGTTCACGGGAGAAGACCTCGCTAAGTGCGATAAGCTCTTCCAACTTACCTTCAGCGTTTTCCCAATCGATTGGATTGACCTTGTTGGGCATGGCCGAGGAACCGTCCTCGCCCTCCACGGCGGTCTGGACTATCCACTCATCACCGATGTATTGCCAACGATCGCGGCAAAGCTTGATCAGCACAACGGCAATACGCTTGAGATTGTCGAATGACTCGGCTAGAGTGTCGTGAGGTTCGATCTGGGTGGTATGAAGGTTTGGTTCGAACCTGATCGTGTGGTCATCCCCAGCAGAAAGCTTGGTTATGAATCCGCGACTGAACTCTATCCAATTTACGACCGGCAATGCGGCTTGGTGGGCGTTGTAATTGCCGGAAGCGCCGTTCAATTTGGCGCGAATTGGCCGAGTCGCCAACTGCTCCAACTGTTGACCAAGGCGCGAGGCGAAGACTCGATCTTCCTTGCCCAGCGTAGTTGGTGAAGCCGGCTGGTTGTGGGTACGGGCCAACATTGCGAGCGCCGAATGCTGTTGCGCTAGACGGCCAAGCAAACTCTGCATCGACCACAACTTCGGCAAAAGCACCTTCTCGTAAACATCCCGCAGCATCAATGCGTACGCGATGTTGGTGATGTCTTCGCTCGTCAAAGCGAAGTGGATCCACTGAGTCAAACCAGTCATGGTCGTTCGCTCCATCCGGATCTTGAGATACCGGACCACAGCGTTGACGTCGTGGTTGTTGCCCTTCTTGATCTTGCCGTAGCCGACCTTCTCGATCCGCTTGATGATCTCAGCGTCCTTCAAGGAGAAACGCTGATACCACGAACGGAGAAGCCTGATCTCCCGCAGGCGCAAGCAGCGCAACGGGACATCTCGAGCCGCGGCCAAGGCGATGAAGTACTCGACCTCGACTTGCAGGCGATACTTCATAAGACCGAACTCGCTAACGATCTCGGCCAGGGGTTCGACAGACTCGCGGTAGCGACCGTCAACTGAACTGATCGCCAAGAGCGGGTGCACCGGTGTGAACTCGTATTTTTTCGTCGTCATGACGAAACCTCCTTCGAACTGAGGATGGCGGGTGCAAACCCGCGTATTCAAAGACCGAACCAGGAGTGGTTCAGCCCATTATAGTATCATAAAATCAAAAAACACCCACTAAGGGTGTTTGCTGGAGCCGTTTTGCGGGATCGAACCGCAGACCTTCTCCTTACCATGGAGATGCTCTACCAACTGAGCTAAAACGGCTGGTTGTTTAACAAAATACCAAAAAACTATATCATCGTTTCCGCTTCTTGTCTAGATCGGCATGTAGGTGTTGATACTTTTTGTTAAGCGGTTCAAGCGCTAAAGCTTTCTCCGCAGTCTCAACAGCTAAATCTAATTCCCCTGCGCCCTCATAAGCCAAAGCTAAGTTGTAAAAACGATTTGGATGAGTCGCGTCAAGCGCCATGGACTTCTCATACAACCGCGTAGCTTCCACAGCAAATCCCAATCGCAACTTACAATAGCCGAACTTGGCATAGTAACTACTATTAGCAGTATCATGATTCACTAGGTACTCAAAGACGTTCGAGGCTTCACTATAATTTCGCAAATCTAAGTAGTACTCGCCAAGATTCTTGTAGTGATCAAGATTATGCGGATCTTTTTTGATAAGCATGAGAAAATAGTTCTCATCGCGAATCATCTGAGGTTCGGGTCGAGCTGACAAACCATCAATACCATTACGCTTTGGTTTAGGCTTGAAAATCTGTTTAATTTTGTAACCTACCACAGCTTGGTGACGCATCCCTTTTGCTTCTAAGACAAAATTCCAGAGACGCTTTAACCAGTAGGAAATCTTAGCATTTACCACACCAACCCAGCGACGAAAATCGTCTTTGGTTAGAAAGCCTAAGCGTTCACCACGCTTTTCCTCTTCTTCTTCGGTCAGCGCGGCTGCTTCAGGCAATCGTCGAACTATCAGCACAATAATGCCGACTATTCCGACCAGTAAAATTATGTTTGGAAATATTTGGTAAGACACTGGTTTTTAAAACGCGGGTGCGGGAAAAAATTTTGTCCTACACCCACGATGATTTAATTTTAGCTACCAAGGACATAGCGAGCAAAACGGCGAACTTGAACGTTCTCACCCATCTTTGCTACACCATTACTAATGAGCTGACTGATTTTTACACTTGGGTCTTTAACAAAAGGTTGTTCGAGCAAACAAACTTCTTCATAAAACTTTTCTAGTTTGCCTTCGATCATTTTAGCAACCACGTCGTCGGGCTTGCCTTGACCGGCAGACTGTTCTTTGTAAATTTCACGTTCTTTCTCGATAACTTCAGCGGGTACTTCCTCGCGAGTGACGTACAAAGGATTTGCTGCAGCGATATGTAGAGAAAGTTCTTTGGCTAAGTTCTTGAAATCATCAGTGCGACCAACGAAGTCAGTTTCGCAGTTTAGTTCAACGAGAACACCAACGCGACCACCAGCGTGAATGTAACTTTCAATAATACCTTCACGGGCTTCACGATCGGCTTTCTTAGCAAGCTTGGTTACACCTTTTTTGCGAAGAAGCTCCATCGCTTTTTCTTTATCACCACCGGCTTCAGACAATGCACTTTGCACATCGAGAATGCCAGCACCAGTTATTTCACGGATTTCTTTTATGAGATTGTTATCTGCCATTGTATATCTTTTAAATTTTAGGAATATTAGGCCGCAATAGGAGCGGACTGAGCTGTTGCTGGAGCTTCGATTTTTGAAGCACCAGTAGCTTTACCACTATTGATAGCATCTGCAACGCATGCAGCCACTAATTCAATAGCTTGAGTAGCATCATCGTTTGCAGGAATTGGATAGTCGGCTAATTCTGGATTGCTGTTAGTATCGACAACGCCAACGATCTTGATTTTCATCTTGCGTGATTCTTTCAAAGCAATTTCATCGTGATCGATAGAAGCAATGAACACTGCTTCTGGCATACGATGCAAATCTTTGATACCAGCGAACAACTTCTGAAGTTTTTCAACTTCACGTTCGATAAGTAAACGTTCTTTCTTAGTATAGCGCTGAGTGTAGGAATCGCTCTGTTGCTGTTCCATCAACTTTTCCATTTTACGAATAGTTTTCTGGATGGTTCGGAAGTTAGTGAAAGTTCCACCTAACCAACGAACGTTAACGTAAGGCATACCACAGCTTTCAGCGGCTTTCTTTACGATATCGCGAGACTGGCGCTTGGTTGCAATGAACAACACGGTACCGCCACGGCTGGCAACATCATGAACAAAGCTAGTTGCTTTAAGCAAGGCTTTCTTAGTTTTTTCGAGATCCATAATATGGATATCGTTTCGGACCGTATAAATATACGGTTTCATCTTCGCGTTCCATCTTGATGTTTTATGACCAAAATGAGCTCCACTTTTGAGGAGATCTAACAAACTTACGTCTTTCATACTATATCCTTATGCGTCCACCCCGCTACCTAAAGTTCAGCCCGCAAGCGTTCCTTAAGGAGGATATGTCGGAGGTGTGCGTGATTAATAATGCCGCATTATTGTACCATGCCTTGACGAAAATGGCAAATCCCAGTATACTGAGGTAACTTAACTCAAATCCCTATGAAGACAGGAATCCACCCAACATATAATACTGACACAGTTGTAAAATGCGCTTGTGGCAATACCTTCACTACAGGTTCTGTAGTTAAAGAAATCACTACAGAAATCTGCAGTAACTGCCATCCTTTTTACACTGGTAAGCAGAAACTCATCGATACCACTGGTACCGTTGATCGTTTCCGCAAAAAGCTCGAAGCTGCAACTAAGCTCAAAGCTGTTAAAGCTGAAAAGAAGCCTCGCAAAACTCGCGAGACCAAAGCTACCAAAACTGTCGCCAAGTAGCTATCATATTTTACATTCAAAACCGTCCCTGACTTTGGGGATGGTTTTATGTTAGACTAAGCATAGTAATATCAAGTTTATGAACAAAGCATTTGCAGAAATTCTCAAAGAATATCATGGAATCACCGATCAACTTAGTTCCGGTGCGAGTGTTGATATGGCTGCGTTAGGAAAGCGCCAATCTGAGTTATTGCCTACCGTTGAAAAGATTCAGCACTTAGAAAAGCTTGAAGCTGAGCGCACGGGCAACGAAAACTTACTTGAGAGCACTGATCCTGAAATCAAAAGCATGGCTTTTGAAGAAGCTAAAATGCTTGAGCAGCAAATTTTGGAAATTACCGAAGCCATTGAAACCGATTTGATCCCCAAAGACGAATACGATAGTAAAAATATTATTGTTGAAATGCGAGGTGGCGCCGGTGGTGATGAATCAACACTTTTCGCAGCAGAAATGTTTCGCGCTTACAGTAAATACGCTGAAAAACAGAAATGGTCGATTCATATCGTTTCATCTTCCAAAAGCGAAGTTGGTGGGTTTAAAGAAATCATTTTTGAAGTTAATGGTCGTGGTAACCCTGGACCATACAGCAAGTTTAAGTATGAATCTGGAGTGCATCGGGTGCAACGTGTTCCAGAAACTGAAAAAGCCGGGCGTGTTCACACCTCTACTATTACAGTCGCGGTAATTCCTCATCTCGAAGAAAAAGATTTTTCGATTGAACTTAAAGACTTAAAGATTGAAGCCACAACTTCCTCTGGCGCTGGTGGACAGAGTGTTAACACCACATACTCAGCAATTCGCATTGTTCATATTCCAACCGGTATCGTCGCGACTTGCCAAGATGAACGCTCACAATCTCAGAACAAAGAAAAGGCCATGGAAGTTATTCGTTCACGTGTTGCCGCATATTATAGAGAGATTGAAGAGAAAAAAGCCACTGATGCACGCCGTAGCCAAATTGGTACTGGTGATCGCAGTGAAAAGATTCGCACCTACAACTTTCCCCAAGATCGCATCACGGACCATCGCATTAACGAAAACTTCAACCAGATTAACTTGATTCTCGAAGGTCAAATGGAAGATATCTTTGATGCTCTAGAAAAAGCTGACTTGCGCATGAAAAAAGAAAGCTTACAGAAATAAGATTTTAATGACAATTGGTCAAGCACTAAAAACCAATAATCCCGACACAGATATTCTCCTTGGGCACGCTCTGCGCAAAACCAAGGAGTTTTTGTATACCCATCCCGACGCCAAGCTGACAGCAAAACAATTCAAAACTTTTAAGGCTTTGGCCGCGCGGCGAAAAAAAGGTGAGCCGATAGCTTACCTGCTTGGCTATAAAGATTTTTTTGGATTGCGATTTAAAGTAACTATAGATACCTTAGTTCCCCGTCCTGAAACCGAATGGGTTGTAGAACATATCCTTCATCAAAAACTTCCAAAGAGCACTTCCATTCTTGACTTAGGAACTGGCTCTGGATGTATCGCGATTAGTATCAAAAATAGCGCGCCCAAATTGGCCGTGATTGCTTCGGATATTTCTAAAAAAGCTTTAATTATCGCCAAGCAAAACTCGCGGACTCACAAAGCAAAAATCGACTTTGTTCACTCAGATTTACTCAGCAACTTATCAACGAAACATTTTGATATCATAATCGCCAACCTACCATATGGCTGGAGTGAGTGGAAGAAGAACAGTTCAATCGAAGCGAAGAGTTTAAAGTTTGAGCCACAGCTCGCTTTGTTCACCAAAGAAAATGGCTTATTCCTCTATCGTCTACTCTTACAACAAGTTTCAAAACTCGGGACACAACCCAATGCAATCTATTTAGAATTTGATCCGCGACAAAAAGCAAAACTAGCCAAATTAATAAAAACAGCTTTACCGAAAGCTAAAACTACTTTTCACAAAGACTTGGCTGGCTTGTGGAGATATGTGGAAATAAAACAAGGCTAGCCAAAATGCGCTAGCCTCAAGCCCCGCCCCGGGTAACATTCATCGAGCCCACGCAACAATCGCCAACAGGTGGGATGAGCAGGGCCTATGGTAGTTCCGTGACGTACTATAGCAGCCTTTTTCTCGTCCCGCCCGACATAGCTGTACATCACGTTCGATATCAGAATGATCATCCTGACTATTTCTCGCTTCCCTTCTTGGGGAAAGCCCGAGAGAACAGCCTTGATGCTTCGCTCGCTCGGTACCATCTTCAGCGCAAAAGCTGCGTAGGTGATCGGCGCGGTCCTCCCTTCGCTCCCGATCACATAGTACGCTTTGTTTCGTCCTCTCAGGGTTATGCGATATTCAAACCTCACAATCGCATCAGATCTAGCGAACTCCGAGAAACAGTGAAGATTTCCCGAATCCTTCTGACACAGCTCAGAAAGTACCGAGACCACCCTTCCTTCCATTGGAAACCTCCTGCCCATTGATGAGCTAAGCATACGCTACGAGGTCGGTTTGTCAAAATCCTGATAACAAAAAACCCGCCGACATGGCGGGTTTTAAAATGTTATTCTTTTTTCTCTTTGTCCTTGTCCTTATCCTTGTCTTTATCATCAGTAGCACCTTCTTCTGCTGGCTTGTCTTCAGCAGCACCTTCAACAGCGCTAATATCTTCAACGACGGGTTCGGCAAGTTCAGCTTCAATATCACGAGGAGGCTGGGTGTTAGCCACAGTCTCTTCAGGATCACCAGTAAAGACAACACCGTTTGGAAGCTTGATGTCTTTGACCAAAATGGAGACATCGAAATCTTTCAATACAGAAATATCAACTTCAAGGCTGTGCGGTAAGTCACCTGGTAAACATTCAACTTCAACTTCATCGATAACCTTAACGAGTGTACCACCCAAGATTTTAACAGCATGGGATTCACCGACGAATTCCAATGGAACAGTCGCAGTAAGTTTTTCAGTCATGCTAACTTCGTAGAAATCAACATGAGTGATTTTGCTAGTTAAATAATGCTTTTGGATGGCTTGGATCAAAACGTTATGAGTTTTGCCATCATCTGTTTTAATTTCAACAATCGTACTTTCACCAGCTTTACGGAAAAGTTTTTCAAACTCGCCCTGAGAGACAGTTAAATGTACATTGGGAATGTTACGGCCATACAAAACCGCTGGAATAGAGCCGTTGCTACGCACGTTGTTGGCGGTAGCGGACTGGACATCTCGCGCTTTTGCTTGTAATTGCAGTTTTTCCATTGCTATCTGAGTAAATAATATCTGCTAAAGTATACCAAATACTGATGTTTTTGGCAAGTCCTGTTATCTAAAAAGCCCCTGCATCTGCGGGGGCTCTGAAAAAGTTTATTTATATCTTCCCTATTGCTTTGACTAAGTTCCCATCAAATTTCTTCAACGTGCTGTGGATGTTTATAATGTCATCGGTATTGATGGGGTTGTACTTACGAAACTTGATTGAATCCTTACTGGTCAAATCTGTAATCATTCCTACGCTAACGATGTCTGGTCCGCTAATATCAATGTTGCACATCACCGAACTCTTACACTTTTCACAGTCAGCATGAATCATGACGCGAGCATCGTTTGTTTGTTCGTCATAAATCGTTTCGATAACCTGAATACGTTCAAAGTTATACTTAAACTGACAAATCTGACAGCGCAGAACGACACCGAGCCAAGCAATAACTTTTTTAAAATCGATATTTTTCATAAAGGTCAGTTCAATTCTTTTCATCAATTCCGTTAAAACCAGTATATCAATGACGCTTTAAAAACGCAATGTTTTCGATTGGCGAGCGATATTCTGAACAATTCCCAGCGCAATTAAGACAGTTAATAACGAGCTACCACCGTAACTCAAGAATGGGAGTGGAATTCCTGTAACTGGCATCAAGCCGATGTTCATTCCGATATTAATTAAAATTTGACCGAAGAGCATGAACAACACACCGCCAACAATATAATAAGCTAAGTCATCTTTGGTATTGCGCATAATATAGAGAAGGCGGTTTAGCAACAGGAAATATAAAATTAGCAACCCCGTCACCCCGACAAAACCAATCTCTTCACTTGCAGAGGCAAAAATAAAGTCAGTCTGGCGTTCTGGCAAAAAGTTTAGCTGTCCTTGCAAACCTTGACCTAATCCTCGACCAAACAACTGCCCACTACCAACGGCAATGGTCGCTTGCCTAACGTTGTAACCCTCGCCACGTGGATCAAGTTCCGGATTAATAAAAACTTCAACACGCCGTTTTTGATAATCGTGCATAACAAATTTCCATGCAACTCCTGAACCAATTAAAGCTAAAATGATCAACGCGGCTAAATATTTTTTATGCATCGGGCTAATCAAAATTAATCCAGCCCAAATACCAATTATAATCATACTAGAGCCTAAGTCTGGCTCACGCATAATCAAAATTGCTGGAATTCCAGCATACAACAATGTCACAGCTATATTTTTCCAAGTGTTAATTTGCCCGCGTTTCAAATAGAGCCAGCGCGACAAACCGACAATGACGACAATCTTGGCAAACTCAGCTGGTTGCAACTGAAAAAATCCAAGGTCAATCCAACGCGTACTTCCTTTAATCTCACGCCCAAAGACCAAAACAAAAATCAATAAAAGCAAAATTGCGATATAACCGTACTTACTAACTTTAGATAAACTTTGATAATCGTAAAACGAAAAAAAGAAGTAAGCTCCCAACCCTAAGGCAACGAACAAGAGTTGTCGCCAAAAAATTTCCAGATTAGCACCCGAAACAGAGGTTCCATAAAGAATCACTAGTCCCACTAAAAGCAAAAGGCCGCAGATTATCTGCAGCGGAACATCAAAGGATTTGAATTTACTAAGAAAGTTAAACATAAAATCTAATAGAAATCAGTATCTGGTCTATCTAAGCTTGAACCTCCGCCCGAAGGCAGGTCTTCAAGAATTAAATTACTACCACTTAAAGCATTTGTCTCGGCGATAACTTCAACGCGATCAACTTCAGCCGCATATAAATTAGGCCATCTTTGAACATATGCCCGTCTTTCATTGGAACGAACGCTGAATTCGCTCCGTTCACTAGCGCCAATAACCTTACCACCCGCATCGAATAGGAGAAAGGTGATGCGAACTGTACTTAATCGATACGGACTTTCGTTCACTACTACACCCTCAGCGACAAACTGTAACGGGTTGAGTTCTTCGTAAGCATCGGGTTCTGGAGATCTTATCGTAATTCTTGGTATCGCCACTTTCTTTTGCCAACTTATCTGACTTAGCTCAAGCTTCGCCGAGACAATGGATTCGGTAGAAACGACGTTTGGCGCAATAATATACTTTTCCTGATCGGGTAATAAAAACAAGCTACCCTGTTGAGTGCGAACTATATCACCACTGTTATTAAAGAACGTTAATTCGTATCGCCCATTTTGAAAAGCTAAATCGAGATTAGGGTTCTTGATCTTAGCAAAAGCTGTATACATGTTCTGACCACTGCGCAATACTGTCACAGGTTCAGCTTCCACATCCTGATTCGATTGAAACGCTGGTGCTGCAGCTATAACTGAGTCTCTGTATTGCCAATTCCAAAAAGCAAAGGAACTATATTTCGCAATAAAAAATCCTGGAATTATAGCAATCGCACAAACAGCGAGAATAATTCTTTTCCCTTTTGGGAGTTCTTGGAAACTTCTCAGGACTACAAGAATATATTCTTGAATTTTAAGCCACAGATCTTGAAACATCTTACTTTTTTGTTCGTTTTGTTTT
>CAYOVR010000042.1:7255-10961 GCA_964407465.1 uncultured Candidatus Saccharibacteria bacterium | reverse complement strand
TTATTAAGAGTTTTTCCTCACCTCGTTATGACAATCCTGTTGTAATAATTTTAGCTTCAATTCTTATCGCTTTAGCTGGCAGCGCTTTTCTAGTTAAAGGAAATTTATTTGGAACAAGTACGACATTATATAGTTTATACATTTCAAACGATGACAGTGAATCTTCTACAAACCTAACTGACCCTGCAAAGACGCAAGTTGTTTTTTTAACAGAGAAAGATGAACAAGGACAAGTATTAGGAGTCAGTACCGAAGTTTCAAGAAGATTAACTCCAGCTGAACACAATGAGGAGTATATAAATAATCTGGTAATGCAGAATTTAGTAACCGCTGAATCTCAGGGTTTTTTTGGTGGATCAAACAAACGGACTTTTACAAACATTGTTAATAAGTCAGTACCTGCATTGGATAGTTCGAGTATAGACACTCTTACTGCTGGCACTCTTGCTGTTAATGGGAACGCAACCGTGACTGGAAATTTGGCAGTTACTGGAACAATAGACCCGGGATTTACCGACGGATCGGTAGTATTTCAAGGAGCTAGCGGACTCACTCAAGACGACGAGAATTTTTATTGGGATGACACCCGTAACAGCTTAGGAATAGGTACGACTGACCCAAGTGCTAAAATTGCAGTTGCGGGATCGTCTGGTATTGGTACGGGAAACATTACTTCTTCATCTGGGACGAGCGTCACTGGTACTGGTACCGCTTTTACAACTGAACTCGAAGTTGGCGATCTAATTACAGTGAATGGCCAACCAAGAATAGTTGCTAGCATTTCTTCTGATACCTCTTTAACAACAACAGTCGCTTTTGATCCCGCTTTAACAACCACGCCAAATGTTGAGTATGTAAACACGGCAACTACAAACACAGGTAGTACAGAAGCCAACACGTTGTCTTGGAATCACACCACTGACTCAACTGTTGAAAATCGATTGTTGATTGTTGCCATAGCTGTCCATAAAAATGCTGCCTTAGCTATTCCGACAGTGGCTTCTGTGACTTATGGTTCACAGACAATGACACAAAGTGACAGTACAAGCGGTACAAATGTCGGAATAAGGTATTATCGTTTAGTTGCTCCCGAAGTCGGGACAAAACAAATAACAGTAACTCTTAGTTCCAGTGCCACAGCTCGTATGGTCGGCCAGTCTATTTTAATGGCCAATGTTAATCAGTCTACACCTTTTGGTAATAATGCTAGTGGCGGAGGAACCGCAGAGACTGCTGGTGGTTATGGCTACGGATCGTCTACACGATATGGAGCCGTTTCTGCAGTGGCCATAAATGCGAATATCACAGCGGATTATGATGAAGACGGCTCTCTTTCAGATTCGGGGCCAAGTGTAGAACTGGGTAATCTTAGCAGCGGCTCCACTTCAGATGATGTTAGACTCCTTGTTGGCTTTACTCACACTAATACTCTTCTTTTTCCAGGTTTTTATATAGGTTATAGTACCTGGGAACTTAGCGCTCAGACTAGTTATGTTTCTATATCTCCTTCTATTATTAATGCTGCGACTGCGACTGGTGCCTTCACATATAGTTCTAATCTACTTTCAGTAAAGGACTCTGGTGACTTCGAACAGATTCTATTTCTTGCCGATGGTTCCGCAAATTTCCATAACGGAATAACGGTAGATTTAATAGGTGGTTCTAATACTTACGCCGCGTTGTTTAACGGTGGCTTTGTTGGTATAGGTACGACAACACCAACCAACGAACTTTCGCTAACTGGCGACGCCGATTTTTCAGGAACTCTAGGCGTTGATGGCGGTGCAGTTGATCCCATGATTGGCGTAAATATAGAAAGCACTGGAGCATATGGCGGTGACGGCGCTTTAAAAATTGGTTTTTCTGCTGATTTAACCGCTACAGACCTATCGAATGTTACTGGTGGTTCTTTCTCAGCAGATAGTTCTTATGGAACTGCTGGAGCCGATCATAACGTTATAACTGGTGTTGATGCTAATGCGAACTTTTCTGGGTTAGGGCGGGTTGATAATGCGATAGGTGTTGATGTCTTGGTTTCGAACTCTAATTTAGGTATCGTAAATGACGCGTATGGAGTTTTTTCTCAAGTGTTAAATGTTGGTGAATATGATGCGGATCTTTTAGAATATCATAGTGGACCAATGAATAATACCAGAGCTTATTACGCCGATATCGTGAATGTCTCGGATACGAACAATATATCTATAGGGCATTTATTCCAAGGTAAATTTAGAGCATTAGGAGACGCAAGTTTTGGTGAGATACGTGGAATTAATTTATCTGAGTGGAGCAACGCAGGATCTGCCATTACAACAAGCTATGGTATTTACATGGATGCTTCAATTGATATAGGTACGACTAAATATGCTCTGTATTCATTATCAACCTCAGATTCATATTTAGCAGGAGAATTAGGACTTGGTATTGCTGCTCCAAGTTACCCGCTTCATGTCGTGAAAGCTAGCGGCGGAGTTGTTGCCCGATTTACTGATACAGATGGTTCGTGTGATATAGATCCAACTTCCACTGCTTTAGTTTGTACTTCAGATGAACGACTAAAGAAAAAAGTTACAACCATTGAAAGCGCTTTAGAAAAAGTTATGCATTTCCGTGGTGTAAATTTCCAATGGAATACTCAGGTTGATGATGCGTTACGAATTGGATTCTTAGCTCAGGAAGTTGAAACTATAGTTCCTGAATTGGTTAAAACAGATCCTGAGACAGGCTTAAAATCGGTAAACTACATTGGCTTTACTCCATATATAGTTAACGCTATTCAGGAGCAACAAGATGAGATAGTAGTATTGCAAGAAAGTCTAAATCATATTCAGGGAAATCTCGGTGGAAATATTTCACCAAACACGGCGATTGTGATTAAAGAACATCTCTATGTGTCTGAGGATAACATTGGTCAGGCGCAAATTGTCTCTGGAGAAAAATCTGTTAGGGTCTCGTTTATGAGCTTCTATCAGTATCAACCAGTCGTGGTGGCTACACCAACAGAGTTTGTCGAAGGGTCTTACCGTGTTACAGATATAGATGACAGTGGTTTTACCATTGAACTGGAAAGCGAGCAAACTTTTGACATCTTTTTCAACTGGCATAGCTTTGCTGGTGAACAAGCCAAGCTTAGTGTTTCAGATGGTTCAAGTAAACTTGTCGAGTTGGTTATTTATCAACCTGATGAAATTTCTTTAGAACCAATATTGGAAGAACCAGATCAACTGACTGATGGTGTCGAAGAAAATACTTCAGAATCTACAGAATCAGATTCCAATAATGAAGGGGAAGTCGCAGGTGAGCAAACCAGCGAGCCAGAACCGGAATTAAATACGGAACCAGAAGTGGAGCCAGAACAGAGCCAACCAAGCGAATAGAGATATTTTAAAATCCGAGCAGATGCTCGGATTTTAAATTTCCATGGTATAATAGATTAGGTATTTCACCGACTTCCGAAATGAAAATTACAGACAAAATCTACAAAATAATAGCGTTTCTAGTAATTGCGGGGATAGCTATTCCCTTTGCCACAGCTCTCAGCGCAACCACCGAACCTGAGGTCATCGCATCAACTCAGAACATTGATTCTAAGCCATCAATTTTACCTAACGTTGTAGTTACAGAAATTGTGACAGCTAATGTGGTGAATATTGTTGATTTTTCTCGCTCTGAATGTACATTTCAAGTAGAGTTGTTTGGACAGCTA
>CAYOVR010000042.1:0-7245 GCA_964407465.1 uncultured Candidatus Saccharibacteria bacterium | reverse complement strand
TATCAACCTGCAGATTGTTATGAGATCACAGTTGCAAGTGCACCAAAGAATCTAAATATTGGTCTCGCAACGACAAACACCTACGCAATGCTTTCTGTTGATGGAAAAGCATCTCAAAATATTACCACTGCTCATGTCACAGTTGGTCACAATCCATACTTCTATACAATGTACGTTCCAGGAAATAATCTTTCCTTGGAATATAAAGAGAACAAGAACTCTGTAGATTATAAGCAAGCTCAGAGTGCCAAGCAAAATTTTGCAAGTATCTCTCAGCAATATACGTATAAAGAGTTGCAGATTTTTCTTTGTTAAAAATTTGTGGTAGTGATTAGAATTGAATTAATTAATAAATAGAAAAAGATATATATGGCAGAAGAAATTAGAGTCAATCGAAATTCAAATGGAGACCAGGATGTGAGCTATAGCAGAAATCGCAATGGTTCTATGGTCCCATGGATTATTTTAGCAGTACTAGTTGTTGTTATCGGTGTTGTCGGGTTTATGTTTAGAGATAAATTGTTCGGCGTTAAGTCCACGACTGACGCTCAAACAAGCTCAGGCTATCAAGCAGTTTTCTTGACTAATGGTCAGGTTTACTTTGGTAAGTTATCTAACGCTTCTAGTGATTATGTTACTTTGACTGATATCTACTACTTGCAAGTTACCCAGCCAGCGTTACAAGGTTCTCAGCAAACTGGTGGCACAGCAGCAACCCAGCAAGCAGCAGCTACCACACCTGAAACCCAACCACAGTTATCATTAGTTAAGCTTGGTAATGAACTTCATGGTCCACTCGATAGCATGAAGATCAACCGCGAACAAATTTTGTTCTATGAAGACATGAAAGCCGATGCTAAGGTTATCGAAGCTATTAACAAGTACAAAGCAGATCCAACCGCTGGCCAGCAAACCCCAGCTCAGCAGCAAGTTCCCGCAGCAGGTGGCGCAGGTGCAACTCAGCTTGGTCAATAAGTCTAGTAAAATAAAAAACAGTATTGTCTCGAAAAGTGAAGGTTAAAGCCCCACACTTTTCTCCAACAACACTGTTTTTTATTTCCTTGTATTGAAATAAATATAGGGTAAAACAAAAACCCCTCCATAAGGAGGGGTTTTTAAATATTCTAGAAATTTAGACAGTAGCGATCTGCTTAACCATCTTATCGAAAGCAGTTGGTTGCTGAACGGCCATCTCGGCAAGCATCTTACGGTTGATAGTAATACCTTGCTTCTTTAGCATGTTAGCGAACTTGCTCCAAGTGGTACCATTTTCGCGAAGAGCGGCGTTAACGCGAACGAGCCAGAGAGCTCGGAAATCACGTTTCTTGGTGCGACGATCACGGTAAGCGTACTTTTCAGAGTGAAGTAAAGCTTCGCGGGCAGCGGCCAAGTTAGTGGAACGACGGTTGTCGAAACCTTTGGCGCGCTTGAGGATATTCTTGCGTCGTTTGTGGGCGGTAATACCGCGCTTAATTCTTGTCATGGGAGTTTGTTAGTCAGTTACGATTTATTTATAAGGGATACGAAGGGTGATTCGGGAAGCTTGTTTAGAGACAACGCTGTCTGTACGTTTGTTCTTGCGGACTTTACCAGTTTCGCGAGAGTTAAAATGGTCTTGACCTGATACACGATGCATCAACAGACCGGACTTGGTTTTGCGGAAGCGCTTGGCAGTTCCTTTGTGGGTTTTTACTTTAGGCATCTGTATTATATTACTTATTGTTAGGGGCTAAGGTTGTAGCAATGGTATTTCCCATTTTCTTCATGGGAATTTCAATTCGATGGGCGACAGTGATAAGAGCGAGGAAAGCTTTGAGCTGTTTTTCGGAAACATCAGCGAAAGCTTGTTCTCGACCACGCATACGTAGTTCGATTTTCACCAAGTCACCTTCGGTCAGGAATTCATCAGCCTTCTTGGCTTTGACTTTCATATCGTGTTCACCAATGCGAGTGCTAATACGTAAGACTTTAACTTCAATCTTCTTAGCATTCTTCTTTTGCTGTTGCTCCATCTTTTTCTGTTGATAGCGAAACTTATCGTAACCGATAAGCTTAACTACTGGAGGTTTGGCGTTTGGCGAAATTTCGACCAGGTCAAGATCGTGTTCTTGGGCAACTTTTAAGCTCTCTGAGAGACTAAAAATGCCAAGCTGCTCTCCGTCATCAGTGATGAGACGGACCTCTGGAGCCTGGATTTGGTGATTAATCCTGAATTTTTGCAACTTGATTTATCTTCTGGCTCGTTGCCAGTTACTATTATTTATATGGTATTTTCGTTTATTATAGCGTTTACTGGGAAATTTGTCAAAACCTACCCCTTTTCCTATACTATAGTAAAGCCAAGCGAGACCAAGCGAAAACCAAACAAAAATAATGGAAAAACGACCAGTGAGCCACGAACCAGTTCACGCTGATGATTTACATCAGCGTTTTTCCGGTGCGGATGAATTAATCGAATACGCACGGACGAGTGAGCCGGTTAAAAAAGCGGAAGAGTATTGGCATATGTTAGGACCAGGTTTAACTACTGGTGCTTCAGATGACGATCCTTCCGGTGTGGCAACTTACTCTCAGACCGGAGCAATTTATGGATATCAATTGTTGTGGATGTCGTGGTTTACGTTTCCTTTGATGTCCATTGTTCAAGAAATGTGCGCTCGTATTGGTTTGGTCACTGGTCGAGGGTTGGCTGGTAACATTCGGCGTCATTACCCACGATGGGTTTTGTATACTTGCACTGTTTTATTATTCGCCGCAAATGCTTTCAACATCGGAGCCAACTTGGGTGCGATGGCTCGCGCTGTTCAGTTACTCATTCCGCAAGCGAATTTTGCGTTCGTGTTAGTGATGTTTGCTCTTGCGAGTTTGTCATTACAGATTTTTTCATCGTACGGAACATACGCCAGATATTTAAAATGGCTCGCCCTTATTTTAATTTCATATGTCGTTACCGCGTTCACAATAAATTTGCCATGGGGTGAAGTCTTTAAAGGCTTCGTTATTCCGACCATAACTTTTTCTCGCGATCAAGTCTTCTTGATTTGTGGTATTTTAGGAACAACCATTTCTCCATATCTCTTTTTTTGGCAAACTTCGCAAGAAGTTGAAGGGCAAATTTTAGATGGCAAAACTAGTATTAAAGCTCGTCAGCAAGAAGTAACTAAATCAGAGATTCATTCGATGCGTGTTGATGTCTGGTCGGGAATGTTTTTGTCCAACTTAGTCATGTTCTTCATTATCGTAGTTTGTGCGGCCACGTTGCACTCAGAAGGAATTATCATTGAGACAGCAAGTGATGCGGCCAAAGCGCTTGAACCGTTAGCTGGTTCAGCGGCCAAGTGGCTCTTTGCCATTGGGATTATCGGAACAGGGATGTTGGCCGTACCGGTGTTGGCTGGTTCAGCGTCTTACGCACTTTCAGAAAGTTTCGGATGGAAAGAAGGGCTGTATCGAAAGTTCAAACAAGCCCAAGCATTTTATGGTGTTATCATTGTGTCGATGTTAGTTGGTTTGCTGCTGAACTTTGTCGGCATACATCCTATCAAAGCGTTGATATATTCGGCTGTGGCCAATGGTATTGTCGCGCCGGTGGTTTTAATATTAATAGTCCTCATGAGTAGCAACAAACACGTCATGGGAGAGCATGTAAATAAGCCCTTAGTTAAGGGGCTTGGTTGGTTTATTACTATTGTGATGCTTGTCGCCAGTCTCGCAACTATAGTACTATTGCTTATATAAACTCGAAATTTATGAAAAAACTATTGTTGTTGATAGTCCCTATTTTGATATTGTCTGCCGCATGTAAGAAAGATGCGGTAAATAATGATGTTCAAGCTCCTATTGAGCAAGAACAAGCTCAGGGCGAAGAGCAGAAGACTGTTGAAACGCCACCAGTTGTTGCCTCTAGCGTTGGTATGCCACTTGATCGTGCCTCAGAGCGGGTCACTAAAAAACCTTTTGCGATTTACATCACCAAACAAAATTCTCCTGTGACTCCTGAACGATTTGCAGGTTATCATGTCGGCACAGACTTTGAAGCTTTCCCAGAAGAAGCAGATATAGATGTTCCAGTTAAAGCAGTGTGTGATGGGAAGCTTTTGCAAAAGCGAACAGCGAGTGGTTATGGTGGTCTAGCTGTGCAAGCATGTACTATAAATAACCAAGCGGTGACGATTGTCTATGGACACGTAAAACTATCAAGCGTGACTGCCGCGATCGGAACTGAATATAAAAAAGGGGAGACGATCGGGATTTTAGGAAAAGGTTATAGCGCAGAAACTGATAACGAACGAAAACATTTACATTTAGGTGTGCACGTTGGTTCAGCAGTTAACATTGCTGGTTATGTGCAAAACGAAAGCCAGTTAAGTGGTTGGATGGATTTCCAAGACATAGTGAAATAAAGAAGGGTGTCGCAGCTTAATGCTGCGACACCCAGACGTGTTTCGATGACGCTTTACCAGCTTCTGCTCCAGCGGCCGTTTGGCCAGCTCTTTGCGACCTGGTCGAAGATTGCCATTCCGACCGGCATGTCGTCGGGAATGGGCTCGCCTCTCTTCTCGCCGTTGAGCTTCTTGAGTTGCTTGCGCTCGCTGGCGCGAGCTTGACCCGGATGGGTCTGTTGGCTGATGCTACGGCTTCTCTTGGGAAGCCCTCGACTGCGCCTCAGGGATCGGTGTTCGGACATGATACCTCCATGCTGACAAGTTGGGACGTTTGAACTTAGGTATGATAGCGGGTGAAAGTTTGGATGTAAAGATATAAAAAAATGAAGGGGTCGCAAGTTTTCACCTGCGACCCCGAGTTCGACCACTGAAAATTCTATCGCGCCACCTTCGCCACCTAGTGCGTATATCCAGCCGGAAGTGGATGATGGTCGCGAGCGACAGCCCTGCGAGACAGAGGATCGACACAGTTATCCAGTAGATCCAGTCTGCGAGATCATCGAGCCATGGGTCGAGAACCACTGGATCGATGTAACTGAGCAGGGTTATTAGCCCTGAGGTTGTCATGGATCCTCCTCGACCTTATTGGTCTTCGACTCGGCATGTGCGGGTGAAGCCATGTGTGCCAATTCACCAACGAAGATCAGCACGAACATGGTTATCACCCATGTGAACGGATGAACCGAATCCGGAGGGGTCATCCAGAAGACCAACCCCAGGATGAGTGCGACTATGACGATCGGGTAGATCATTTTCAGACCTCAGGTTTGTTTGGCGATTCCGGGTAGAACCGCAAACACGAATGTTGCCGCCCCGATCGCGACGAGGAACAGGATTTCGGGAACAGGGCTCCCGACCCCCATACCCATCGCAACGAGCCAGGCTCCGAGGATTATCCCGTGGGCAATCCACGTTATGCGTTTGGGCTTCGGGAAATCGTAGGTCATGATGACCACGAGCGCGATCGCTAGGGTCAGAGTCCCACCGATCCTGTTTGGTGTTCCACCGTAGCCCGTGATCAACAACCCGAGCCATATAAGAACACAGAAGATGAAGGCGATACTTATCGTCATGTTTTTCCCTCCGGTTGAATTTACGCCGTTATTTAGCACGACGCGAGCTATCAGCTAGTCTACTCTTTTTACTGGAAAAAGCAAGGGTTTAGGTTTAAAGTCCTTGACAAAAGGCTCATTTTCAGGTATAATTTGGATTATCCGAAATTTGGTTCGCTGAAGGTTTTCTGAAAGTAGAAGCCCTCCAGGGGATGCCGGATTTCGACAGTTCCTTACCATCTTTTATTATGCAAGACGAGCCAGTATTTGATCTCGTAAATCTCAAATGCAATTCTAAATGCAAACGCATTTTCTAAGGTAAAGACAGCTCTAGCTAACGCTTTTGCTGTTCCTAGCCTTGCTATCGCTTAATTAAGTGAAAGCCGAACCTTTTTGTTTGTCTAGACAAAAAGTAGTTCGTTTATTTTAGGCTATAGCATCATGGTTTGATTTATGCTGATGATGTTGAATATATATAGATCACCCTTTGTGGCAGTTGTTCGCCGCTTTCGCAAAGGTATTTGGCGAACTAATCTTGTGAGCTAGTAAAAGGTGACAGTGAATTGGACATGGGTTTAACTCCCATCATCTCCACCAAAGAAAAATAAAAGAACACAACATTTTGCCAAACTCTTTTGACCAATTGTTGTGTTCTTTTGAAAATCAGCTCGCTCAAGGAGAAGGACGTGAAAAGGATTTTCTTCTTTTTGCTTCAGATAGTGGTGACGGTGTTCTTCTTGTTCCCGTACATCATCGGCTACTCGTTCCTTGGAAGCATGGTGCTTGCCGGCATCGGCGCTTTCATTCCCTTGTGTTCGGATCTGTCTATGACCATTCTCGGTTATGGGTGGAAGATCTATCTCGTGGCAGCCGTACTGACACTCTTTGTCATGATGACGCTCGAGTTCCTTCATTGTTGCGTCGGCATGAACACGTTCGTTGGGCATCTAAGGCAGACGGGATGGAGGGATCACCTTGATGTCTTTGGAGTCGCTGTGCTCTGGCCCATCATGTGGGGAGATGTTCACAGACTCATGAGCTCGTTGGGCATGCCCTGGTTTGCGATCATCATCGACGTGGTCCACTACTGGACCGTTCTGTCGTGGCGAGGCACGCCTATGGGTTTGCCTGTTGAGATCTGTATCGTCAAGATCGAGTTCCCTAAACAGGAGGAAGAGCGATGACTGACGGCCAGTATAATAGCGCTATCACGGCGCTTCAAGCGGCAGTGAACGACATGGAAGCAGGTCCTGATTGTATGTCCATTGAGTTCATCGCCGATGTGTCAACGGACGCTGAAGAGTTCTCGGAAAGCGAGAAAGAGCATCTCGCAAGTTGCGCCCGTTGCAGAAGTCTTCACAGAGTGGCTACTGAGGCGGTCGTAGATCAGATGTTCGCTGAAGCAGGGATCGAGTAGCAAGTGACAGGAGGACCCAGGACGTCGGCGAGGCAAGCGCCTCGCACTCGGCGAATTCAAAATTCGCCATCCATCTTTGTTCGTTAGGTTATAATGAACAAAGACGGGTAAGTATAAAAATAAAAGTTTGCCACGTATTGCGATTAGTTCCACCAAAGAAAACCGCATAGGCGGTTTTTTTATGTGGACATTTCCACAGAAATGTGGTATTATTTGCTATTCTCTACCCCTGGGGTGGTAGAAATCACAATTCATAAATGTCTTGAAGAATAAATATGGAGGATGGTGGTCAAGGACCTAACAAACCATAACAAGATGTTGATGAGGTGAT
>CAYOVR010000041.1:0-11005 GCA_964407465.1 uncultured Candidatus Saccharibacteria bacterium | reverse complement strand
GAATCGGAACCCGACAACCGGTGATCTCCCGTCTGGAACAAGGCACATACAATCCTTCCATAAAATTTTTAAAGAGGGTGGCTAAAGCACTTGATTCTAAGCTTCAAATCACAATTTCTTAAAAAACAATCGCCATAAAATCAGTTTTTTGATATGCTATATAAAAGAAACTTAATTTCATTAACATGAACGAACAAGATCCCTCAATTGAAAGCGAGCCAATGGCTGAAGTAACCAAAGAACAGCTAATTCAAGAATATACGAAACTTCGGGAGAAATATCAGATTACCAATCCTGACGACTTTGATCTTGATGATCCGGAAGTGCAACGCGTACACAGCATGTTTGAAACCTGGATTGAATCTATAGATATTGAAGCGGCAAAAATTGGGACTAGCAAAGCAGAGTTAAGAGCAGAACTTGAAAAGACCCTGCTCTATGTTGATGCCGGATTTGATGATCCAACATACTTAGAAGAAGTTGCTGAGGATTTCTTAGAAAACACTCTCGCAAATGCTGAAGCAGTCAAAGATGAAGATGTCTCTGAGGTAATCGAAGAAATAAAAGCTGCTCAAACAACAATTAGAGAAAGGCTTTCCTAAACAATTTATCCGTGTAAAAAAACACCCCGCTCTGGGGTGTTTTAAGCATTTAAGTCTATCACTTCATCTATGCGTATCTGGGAGACGAAGTCTGGAACGTGCGAGACCATGATCATCGCGCCTTGATATTCATCCAGCGCTTTAGCAATAATCGGTAAATGACGGAAGTTAATATGGTTAGTTGGCTCGTCTAGAATAAGCAGGCCTGGCTTCATCAATAACAAGCGACAGAACGCGAGTAAACCTTTTTGGCCTTCGGATAGCGCTTCTATCTTGTTGCTCAGTAACTTCCCTGTTAACAAAAACCCTGCGGCTGTAGAACGAAGTGTATGCTCATCTTTTATCTGCATAACTTCAAGTAAGCAATCGTATGCAGTTTGATCGTAATCAAAGTTACTAAAATCTTGTTTGTAGTAACCAAGCTTTACATCTTTCTCTAATTTAAAACCTTCGCCCTTACCACTGGCGATCTGTTCTAATAAAGTGCTCTTACCAATGCCGTTCGGTCCTGCAATTAACAAGTGAGTATCTTTGCGTAGCGTTATAGCGATATCTTTTGTTTCTGGCTCGCCATTCTTTAAAGCTGTGACAGATGTAAACTCAGCGATTTTGCCGTTGAAGTGAATATCAAACTCTTGTGATGGAATTGTAAACTCACGAATGACTTTGTCTTCCTGACGCACGCTAACAATACTTTCTTCAGCTTCTTCCGCAGACTCGCGCATGCGCTTAGCCACCGCGCGAAGCTTACCACCTTTGTGCGCAAAGACTTCGGCTTGTGAACGCTTCTCTTTAATCTGCATTTGCATCCGAGCGTTCTGCAAATTCTCACGCTTAATGCGCTCTTCAATTTGTTCGACTACATCGTAATAGTTTCCTTGATACTGCTCAATCTTGTGAGTGAAGACATCGAGGTACAAAACACCATCTGAGAAAGCGTTAAGGAAATCGGCATCATGCGAAATGACAATACAAGTTTTTTCGTACATCATGAGGAAACCGGTGAGATGTTCAATCCCCTGCTGGTCTAAGTTGTTTGTAGGTTCATCGAGGAGCAAGATGTCTGGGTTTTGAATGAGCGCGTGAGCAAGCAAAAGTCGTGCTTGTTGACCACCAGAAAGATCACTGATCTTCTTCTCTAAATCTACTGTAAGATGAACCACGTCTAAAACTTCAGCGATGAGTTTGTCGAGGTTGTATTTAGTGTCCTTGAAAGCCGTAGCGAAAAATTCACGAACAGTTAGATCGTTCATGTCTTTTGGCATAACCTGATGTGCAATGGCCACAGAGATATCGTTCGGTGTACGGTTGATACTTCCCTCTTTTGGCTCAAGCTCACCCATAATCATTTTGAAAAGTGAACTTTTACCCGCACCATTTTGGCCCATAAGGGTAATACGACTGCCAGAGTGCACGCTGAAACTAGCTTCATCGAGCACTTGTTTGTCGTGCCCGTAATCGAAGCTTACATCGGAGAATCTTAAGATGACGTTGTTGTTTGCCATGGATTAAAAAATACCGCTACTCGCGGAATGTGTAACAGCATTATAGCCTTTTTATGAGGTTTGGTCAACGTGATGCCCAGAAAAAGTACCTCGAAAAGTGAAGGTTAAAGCCCCACACTTTTCTCAATACTTTTTCTGGGCCCACAAGAACCAAATGCAGAATTGGCTATCTCTGCTGATTTTGGTATGCTTTAGCCATGACAACAATATTGCCGTACGATGAGTACTGGAAATCACTGAATAAAATAGTTATAGGGTCCGGAGCGATTTTTCTGAATGAAAATAATGAAATACTGATTTTAAAAACCACATACAAAGAGGGTTGGAATTGGCCTGGAGGAATCACGGAAAAAGGAGAATCTCCTAAAACTACGTGCGAAAGAGAAATCAAAGAGGAGACTGGATTGGACATTAAAGTTAAAACGCTTCTTTGTACTGACTATAGAGAAATTCAAGATGAATCTCTTGCCAACGAATCTCTACAGATGATTTTCGATGGTGGAACACTAACTCAGGAACAAATTGAAAAAATAAAGCTCGATCCGACAGAGCATTCTGAGTATATGTTCGCGTCTATGGAAAAAGCTGAGACATTATTACACCCAGCGCTCGCAAAACGATTACCTCATGTATTAGAAGCTTTGTCTGATAATAGTTTCTTCTATTTAGAAAATGGCTCTCCTATCGTAGAATAAAATGTGCAAATAGAAAAGCCCCCAGCTGGGGGCTTTTGTTTTAGACCATATTCTCTTTGGCGGCGGCTAAGGCATCGAGGAAAGCGTCTAAGTGATCGGGAAAGACTGTGACGCTATGGCGAATTCGCTGACCTTCGTGCAAACGAGTCTCAGTAATCTGAATATATCGACTTTGTTTGCCAGACTTGGCCTGACGAACATCAAAGAAATAAGTTTTTCCACTTCCTTGAACCACTGTGGAAAAAATTGCTGGCTGAACTGCTGTTGCTACTGCCTGAACCTCTGCTGTTGTTTCTTGCATATATGTTGTTTGTTAATAATACAAGATTTGATCTTATCAATTCTTTGCAACCACAGTCAATAGAAAAAGTTAAAATCTTTCTAAAATAAAAACGCCCCACATGAGGGGCGTTGTTTAATTGCTACTTGAAGTTCTGCGGCGTCGCGATGGACGCTCTTCTTCTTCCTCACCAGCATTAAACTTTGTACTTCTAATGGTCGTACGACGACCACCCACGGAACTGACATATATAGTGCTGCCAGCGGCGGCAATATCATATCCACCATTCCACCAAGGCTCAAAGGCCACTAGGCTCCCTGTGCTTAACGAACCACTAATAGATATGGTACGATAGTGCGGACCACCTTTACTTGCGGGAATAACATGGATGACAGGCTCGCTTCGGCTACTACTCACGCTTGCTGAAATACGAACGCCACCGTGGAAATTTCCATCGTATGCCATAAGCTCTTCAGTCATCTTGCCATCTTCATCAAACAATCTAACGTGTGGACCGCCACCAGCATTCGGCGCGGTTGCTATCACATTTTTAGTACGGCCCTTTGCTGCGGCAATATCTATACCAGCAGTAAAATTACCGTCGTACGCCATGAACTCTTTTAAGACTTTACCTTTGGAATCAAAGATTTTTACATGAGGGCCACCTCTACTCGCAGGTGAAGTAATAATTTCAGCTTCCTCATCTCCTAGAATATCGGCCGAAGTTACATTAACTCCGCCACTAAAAGTTGGGTCATAAGCAAAAAATTCTGAAATCAGTTTCTTTCCATCAGCTTCATAAATTTTAATATGCGGCCCACCACCTGGACCTGGTGCAACAATCACGTCATCAGTGCCATCATCATCAACATCTCCTACGGCAACATCAACCCCGCCGACAAAACTCGGGTCGTACGGATACCATGAGTCCAAAACCTTACCGGCAGTGTCGTGAGTTCGAACTAAGGGTCCACCACCTGCGCGAGCACCTGCAACTATTTCCATAGTACTGTCATCATCTAAATTACCAAGAGCAATTGAGGCACCCTCAGCAAATGTTCCGAAAGGTAAAATTTCATTGTCGAGCGCAGGATAAACTACAGGTTCAGTTATCTTAGTGGCGTTACGCAAACTTTGATAAGGACTGAAGGGTTCGCCATTTGGCGCGACAATTTCAAAATGCAAATGCGCGCCTGTGGTTTCAGCGTTACCACTATCACCCATCCATCCGATGAACTGACCTTTTACAACTTTGTTGCCACGCATAATATCCGGACCGTACGCGTTAGCACCACCGCCATGACCATCATCTGTTCCTGGGTTGTCATTGTTGATGTGCAAGTAGTTGTATCGATAGCCATCGGCATCGCGAATGCTAATACTGTAACCCCATGTTGCTTCAGGATAGACTACTGTAGTTAAGGTTCCATCCGCGACGGCCACGAGTGGCATCATCTTTTTTCCCATAATGTCATTACCTTCGTGCGTTCGTCCACCTGAACGACCCGCCCCAAAATCATCACTATATGAGACAGCACCGATGACTGGAAATGTGATTGAACGCTGAATGCTCAACTGAGCACGAATTGGTATTGGCGCTGGAGCCAACATGGTAAGAACTAAAACTGCCCCAAAAACCGCTAAAATATGTTTGTTTTTCATTTCTGTTCGTTTATGAATCTGTATGTTTAATTATACCTAAGGTTCCTGTTGATCCGCTAGTCTAAAACTAAAATTTAGCTCATATCTATGCGCACATTTATAATTTATGGCACTATAAAGGGTGTAAATGACGAATTTTTGATATGCTAATATCATAACAACTAAATTAAATAACACGATGGACTACGAACTCATTGCTCTCTCAGCTCATTTACTCGGTTTTGCTCTCGGCCTTGGTGGCGCCACAATTAGCGATGTCATGTTTTTAAAGAGCGTCAATGAAAAAACAATCACTCAAGAAAAGTTCAACACGCTAAAAACATTATCTCGCGTAATTTGGATTGGTCTGATTATTTTGATTGTCTCGGGCGCGGTAATGTTTACTCTAACTTATATGGATCGTGGTTCAATTCCAATGCTGGCTTCGCCTCGATGGCAAGCTAAGCTAATTATGGTCGCGATTGTCTTAATCAACGGCTTTGTGTTTATGAAAAAGATTTTCCCAGTACTACGCTCTGCGATTGGTCAAACTTTATCACTCGGGCTTCTTGGAAAAAATATTTGGCTACTAGCGATTAGCGGAACTATTTCGATAGTCTCATGGTACAGTATTTTTGTGATCAGTGTCCTCCCCCGCACCGTTCGCCCCTCTGTCTATATTTTCCTTGGAATTTACGCTGCACTAATTGTTTGCGGTAGCTTACTGGCTCACTACACACTGAAGAAAAAATTACAATAAACTAAATATCAAAAAAGCGCTCCTCCGCCGGCTGGCGGAAGGAGCGCTTTTAAATATATCTTTATTTAGCTAACTCTGTGTCTATCAACTGCTTAAACTCTTCAAAATTTGGAATGTTTGTTTGCTTTACGCCGTTAACAAAAAATGTCGGAGTACTTGTCACACCTGCAGCCTCACCATCCGCAAGGTCTGTCTTAACAATTTCTCTGTAGAGTCCTTGGTTCAAAGCACTTTCAAACTTCTCTGTATCTAAACCAAGCTCGCGAGCGAAGCCAACGAAAATTGCTTTTGGATCGCCATTTTCGGACCATTCGGTTTGTGTTTCATACAAACGACTATGCATTTCCCAGTACTTACCTTGTTCCCCTGCTGCTTCAGCGGCTTCAGATGAAACCTGTGCATTGGGATGGATGCTGTTAAGTGGAAAGTTACGAAAAACAAAATTAAAGTTCGGATTATCTTTATAGTTTTCAATAACTTGTTTTACAACTGGATGAGCAAAAGCGCAACCCGGACACTGAAAATCACCAAACTCGACAACAGTAACTTTAGCATCGCGCTTACCAGTCATATGGCTGTTTTCGCGAATAAGTGACTGACTATCAACTGCTTGTCCTGATTCTTTTGGTTGAGGATTACCAAAAATAAACAAAGCCGCTCCACCCAACAAAACCAAAACCGCTACAACAATAATTATTTTGACTTCTTTAGTCATGCTTTTGAATCCAAGCGTAAGCCGCAAGCAACACAGTTACAACAGCAAACGCGATTAATGACATTAGAGGGATATCCATAAACCCGAAAAATTGAAGGAATTGTGTGGTACAAGAAATACCAGCGACACATGGGGCGGCGGCCTCAGGCAGAATATTATAGTAGAGTAAGTTATGATAGATCGCGACCAAGAGCCCAACAATACTTAATGGCAAAGCGTAAACCCAGACTTTCAAATCTTTACGGATCACGCCGATCAGTAAAATAATGGCCATTGGATACATCATTGCCCGCTGATACCAACACAACACACACGGTGGTAAGTTTAAAAATTCACTGAAATACAAACTCCCTATAGCCGCTAAAGCAGCGACTCCCCATGCGGCGTACAAACCATACTGTTTTATCAGGCTTTTCATAGAAACTTTATAAATGATAAATCTATCTTCTATTTTAACACATTCACCAGCCTTGGAATAGTTCTAAATTAAACCTTTGATCGCTTTCGTTTACGATACAAATCGCGCAAGTGAATCGCAAAGACCACCACGAATGCTCCACCAAACAGAATAATATGAATGCCATGAGTGAGTAAAAAAGTTTTGAAATCGGTTCCGGCTGCTTCTTCGGTTCGCTCAACTCTTAGTTCAAAAGGTAATTCAAAAACATCAAATATTGCGCCATCCTTTGGAATTCCACTAAGCGTTAACGTATAAACTCCAGCTTCGGGAAAAGTGTAAACTAATTCCAGCTTGTCTAACGAAACAGCAGTTACATCTAAACTTCCTAAATCATCTTCTCCCCTTTTGATGTTCAAGGTGCAAGCACACAACTTTGCATTAAAAAGATTCTCTTGATCCGACATCGAAAAAACCAATGTCGCTGGTTGTTTAACGATAGGGTCATCATCTGGATTGATATGCAGCACTGCGCCAATGCTCTGGTCATTTTCTAATGTGTGAGCAAACAAGGTCTGAGGAAACAAAGATATAACAGCAATGAAGAGTATCGAAAGTTTTAATTTAGACATGATGATGTGAAATAAAGATATCAGTCAGTAAGACTACATAAAATATCACTGAAAATAAAACAATCAATATAGTGCCAGTGATTTTAGTATTTACTTTAGGATACTTGATTGTTAGATACTGATGAAAACGAATTTCCTGAAGAAGCAACAATAAAAGCCAAAGAAATATAAAGACCTGTCCAACTAAGCTATCCCCGCTTGTAAAATGACTGCCTATCAACAAAGCATGGAGTGGTGCTAGTATTGCTACGATATAAATCAGTTGTCTAAGCCATTTCGCTTTTTCACCCAGCTTACTTGATATATATTCAAACGAAATTGCAGTCAGGAAAGCTAAAATCGCCAACGATGCAGTCGAAATGATTATCGAGAACAAGTACCGATCTGATAGATACGCCAAACCTTCAAACCCCCTTAGGACTTTAAAGAAGGCATAATAAGCATGAAGCAAAGCAAAGAAAAATGCTGATATACCGAAAGATTTTGCCGCTTTAGTGAACCAAGGCTTTCCTGGCACTTCAGGGAAAGCTTTGTATAGCGGTGATGCAACTAAAGACAAAAACAACAGACCGAAAGAGATCAAAGCAAAACTACGAGCTAAACGTAGTGCTGCTATCTCGAAAATTGGATTTTGCTGCACGGTAATGACGTAAACCAAAATCGCCAAAACGATAGCTCCACTATATATAACTTTTTCTGTGTAAGAAATTGATTTCATAGGAAAGCTGCGAGCATAATCCAGAACAGCAACGCCAAATCGTTCTTTAGGTACGGGACATCAATCTGGCCATGGACAAATATAGCGACAATCGACAGAGCAAGTCCCAACGCAAAAAGATTGCGACGATTCTTCACGCCTTTAGCAAACGCGAAAAACGAGATCGCGCAAAAACTTATCAAACCAAGAAGACCAGTTTCAATCCAAAAATTTAAAAAGATGTTATGAGGGGCCGGGTACGGATTAAGCCCTGGGTCTGTGTTGTACTTTTCCCAATTAGTGTTAAAACCAAGCAAGCCCTTACCTGCTAGTGGGCTGTCTTTGATCATCTTCGTCCCAGTGTCCCATAAACTTAATCGCGCTACGCTAGATTTCTCACCGTGGAATGGAAGTAAAACTCGATAGCGAAGGTTAGGCACTGCGGTAACTACAAGGCCAAGAACAATTAACAAGCCAAGACCAGCGAGCATCAATCGTTTGTTCATACTAATGATGACGAACAAAGCGGCGGCGGCAAGTAAGCCGAGCCATCCCCCACGCGAAAGTGACAACAACAAACCGATAGAGCCAAGTGCCCACGCCAAAACGAGCAATATCGAATTTTTGTGATGTCGTGCTCTCTGTAATGCTTCTAAGGTGTGCGGAATTAAAAAAGCTAAAACTGGAGTGACGAATAACGCGAAAGCGTTAGGATGAGCAAAAAAACTAATCGCTCGTTTTGGCTCAGCGTTGTTCCCCCACCAATCGATAGGAAGACCGATTAAAGTAAAGTACTGAGCAATAGCGTAAGCACCGCAAAGACCTGCCACTATATACATTGCGTTAACTAGCAAATCTTTTGTGCGAGCTTTTTCGGCAACAACATATCTAACGATAAAGTAAGTTCCGATAGGCTGAATGAACCACACTATAAACTGACCGAGCTTAGGAACAGTGAATCCGCCAACAAATAAAGAAATGACTCCTGCAAGCAGAAAGACGCTAATCACTATCAACAAACGTCTATCGTGGTTAACGACGCTATCAAAAAAACTCTTGGCACGCTTGGTAAAAATCAACCAAATTACAAAGAAAATCCAGACTAATCCCAACCATAACATCAAAACATTAGTTGGAAGTCCGTAGAGGTTAAACCGAATAACGTAAGTCGGCGCCAGCAAAATTGTCAAAGCAAGGATATATGGCATACAATACAGTTAGTATAGCAATAATAATCTAAAAAATCATGGCTCGACCGATTGTCATTCTTCACCCCAATCCCGATAGCGTTGCCCGCGACGCTGCAGAGCATTTCGTCAAAATCGGCGCCGAAGCCATCTTGGCTCGAGGAAAATTCTTAATTGCTCTCTCTGGTGGCAGCACTCCCAAAGCCATGTACGAATATTTATTGCAACCGCAATACAAAGATGCGATTGATTGGAGTGTTGTTCACATTTTTTGGAGTGATGAACGATTTGTTCCTTATGATAGTAGTGCCAGTACTTACGGCTCAACCAAAGCTCTATTTATAGATGAACTCTCTATCCCCGCGGAAAATATCCATCCGATGCCAACTGAAACTACACTAGAAGATGCATCCGATGCTTATACAAAAACTATTCAAAAAGTTTTTGGCAGCGAACTACCAAAGTTCGATCTTATCTATTTAGGCATGGGTGCAGATGGTCACACCGCTTCGCTCTTTCCTGGGCACGAAATAACAGAAGGTACAGGGATGATCGCGATTGAACGCAACTCACCTAAGCCCCCTGCCGAACGGCTATCGTTTACTTCTCAACTTATCAACAATGCCTACATTGTAATCTTTCTCATTACCGGCGAAGACAAAGCCGAGATGGTTCACAAAATTTTAACTCAAGGTGAAAGCGTCAACGTCCCTGCCGCCCAAATTTTTGGAAACGTCATTTGGCTTCTGGATGATGCTGCGGGTAGCGAACTCAAACTTTCACACTAGTTTACTTAGGCCACTCTCGAAGTTTACCAACAGCTATCTCTAAACTATCTGCTCTACGCAGATTTTTTATTTGCTGTTTATTAATAATCGAAATGTGTTTGATTGTATCGATGTACTCAGCGATATCCTCTAAACTTTGTTCGCTAATTTGCCAGTTTTGTTTCTTAAATTTATCTAGGTTTAATGGAACCGAATAATCGCGTAAAGTTTTTACACCGCTATCCAAAAAATATTCGTGGAAAAAAGACATCACGAGCTCGCGTAAAGTTTTATAAACAGGCTCACGATACCGCAACACAGCATAATTGGTTTTGCTAATCGCACCCCAATAGCCGTTTAGTTTAAATGGCGCGATGACATGGTCGACATCAGGGTCAGCACCACGAATATCCATAATCAAAGGCTTATGGCCATGAAATTGCAAAATCGCCGCCGCCAAAATAGCTCCTTCAATGCAATACGCTTCTTTGTGTTTGATAACATTACGCGGAGAGCGCCAGGTATCTTTTTTGTTATGTTTTAAGGTATTTAAATAGTCCTGAATTTTTGCAGGACTATTGAGCTTCTTAAAAAGTTTGATTTCTTGAGAAGAATACGCAACCATATTACTTTTTGTTTACAGCATGACCACCAAACTGTTTGCGCAGTAACGCTAAAATTTTATTGCGGAATTGGTCTTGATTTTCTGGTTGCTCTGATTCGCGTCGAACTTGTAGAGAAGCCTCAATCACACGTACATCAACCCCAAGCTCTTTACCAGCATTAATAGTCCACTCCCCTTCACCAGTTGCGCGAACCAAACCAGTTGTATTTTCAATGTCTTCGTTAGCAAAAATGTTAGCCATCAAATCAATCAACCACGACCGAACCACAGAACCCTCTTGATAAATTTTGGTTACCTGAGGTAGATCAACTTTAAACGGACTGGCGTGCATCACGCTGTAACCTTCGGCGATGGCTTCCATCATTCCGTATTCAATGCCGTTATGAACCATTTTCACAAAGTGACCAGCACCGCTGTCCCCAACCAAACCATAGTTGCTACCACTGGAAAGTGTTTTAAAGATTGGCTCAACAGTTGGCCAGATGTTCTGAGGCCCACCAAC
>CAYOVR010000040.1:4374-11026 GCA_964407465.1 uncultured Candidatus Saccharibacteria bacterium | reverse complement strand
TGCTGTAGATGGTTTATCTACTCTAGACACTAGAGCACATAGATCACATACAACACAAGCGCCCCCACCCACAAGGGGTGGGGGCTAACTCATGAGGCAACGCGGAGTTTTCCACCGAGGTCGAGGACGAGCCTTTCGAGGTACTCGAGGAGATCGAGACCACGTTCTGTGGAATCACTCATGCCGAAGTATTCGACATAGTGCCACTGGCCACACGTCTCGTGAGCCAGATGGAATCCACCTTGGTGGAATGCGGTCTTGTCGAAGTCCATGAGCTTGCGCGTCACAGAGAAGCAGGCGGTATCCCAGTCGATGGTCTCTGGGAGAGTCACCTGTCCCACCAGGTTGTACTTCTGGCGGTGTTCGTGATGGGGGATCAGCGAGATGGCAGAGCCCCAGTTGTTGTGGAACTGATCAGGATTGACCAGGTAGACATTCCATGTGAGGTCTGCCATCATACTGTCCTTTCTAGACGATGGCTGCGTTGAACGTGATGGCACCCAAGGCACACAGTGCCAGGATACCATAGCCTACCATTGGCCCAAAGGCCAGGCAAGCAAGCACGAACAGGTAGCTGAGGATGAAGCTGAGGCTCGCGCCTACGAGAGCTTCTTTGATGTAGCGGATGCGGCGGTGACGCTTGGACTCGATGGTTGCGAAGGTGTAGCCATCAGGAAGCATGTAGTCTTCCTTGCGGATCTTGTCAATGATAGTCATGCTTCGGTCCTTTCTGTGTGGAGAAATGGTGTGCTGGGTTTAAGCCTAGTATGTCAAGCTTAGCAGTGCCAGCGTGCTGACCCCTGTAGGTCCCGTGAGGGTGTACCCTACAGGGCATAACCCTGCCCTCAGGACGAGGGCAGGGCAGAACGGATCTTCGCATTGGCTGTCTGAACTTGGACGTTGGCAGCCTGAACAGCGTGCACGATTGCACGGATGATGCGAAGTGGGAGTGTGATCACTCGGAGAATGAAGTACACCACAGTCCACACATCACGCAGGGTCTTGGCGACCTTGGTCCAGTAGACCTTAGCCTCAGCGAATGCTGAAGCCCAGGTGTGACCTCGGTCTTCGAGTGCAGACTCAGCCATGAAGTAGCACTGGCTGAGTGCAGTAGACACAGTTCCCGCGAACATCACAACCAGTCCGGTAGCACCGAACATGGCACCTGTGATGTATGACAGGATGAACGACACGATGGTGTTGTAGATGTATCCCTCGATACGAAGTCGAGTGAAGATCAGGTTCCAGTCGGTACCGTTCACGTACAGCCTGTGGAGTGCAGGCATCTTGTTGACGAGCGCGATTTCACTCGCGCATGACATGACGGCCATGAACAGGCCCATCTGGAACAACATGATCTACTCCTCCTCGACGAGTTCGTAGGACACGCGGATGCCCTTGACGGTGACCTGGTTGATGACACTTGATTTCTGGTTGATCTTGTCAGCGAAGCGCTGAGCGCTGTCCTTCTTGGAGAACAGCCTCGAACGTTCGGGATCTGAGTCCCAATGGGGCATGTCCCAGACGTTGAAGCTGCCGACGAAGAATTGACCAGAGTTGTTGACGACTACGTAGTAGAGCGTCCACTTGTCAACGAGCATCTGCATGTCAGTTCCTTTCAGTCGGCGAGGATGGACACGACCTCGTTGCGGTCGTAGTAGAGCGAGGCGGCAGGCTCAGTGACGAGCTTGCCACCAGTGGCGGTGACCTCGGACTTCTCCGAGTATGTCACCTTGACGCGGGTGAGGGGCCAGTTGTTGTCTGGCGGAACCTCAGTGACTGAGTCGATGTGGTTGAGGAAGACCCGAGGGTTCTTCCTGGTGGACACCGATGAGGTGGTGACAACGATGTCACGTCCTGGCTTGAGGTGCAGGACTCCTTTGAGCTTGGTCTTGGGCATGGCCATCAGAGTGGTCCTTCCAGGTTGGGGATGTATTCGTTGAGAGCACCAACGAAGTCCTTGTCGTTCTCGAAGTGGAGTGAACCCATCCAGCGCATGATCTCGAGATCCGAGATCAGCTCCGGAGTATCCTCTGCGATGGACTTGTTGGCTTCGCGCACGGAGGCGCGGTAGAGGCAGTAGCCCAGAAGGGCACAGCCAGAAACACCGAGAGCGAGCTTGCGGGTGAGCATGTCAGTGCCTTTCAGTCGTTGTTGGGGAGGAGATGGGCGTAGCGGTCGAGTACCTCGCACGAGTCCTTGAAGGTCTCGTTGAGATGAGCGATGCGTGCCTGATCTTGGAGATACAGGTCGTGCATCATGTCTTGAGGGGTACGGAGCGGAATCAGGACAGGGTCCTTGCGCTCCAAGTAGCGGCCGTAGGTATGAGCGACAAGTCGCCCAACTCCCAGACCGATCAGCCCTCCAGCGAGTGTGCGGAAAGCAAGATTTGCGGCGAACATCAGTTTGACCTCCTGGTCTGAGGGATGAATTTCCCTGTCGCCTTATTCAAGGTTATATATGAAATACATGTATATAGGTATCCATACATGCACACTAGTTACATTTCAACCTACTTCAGGTACGAAGCAAATTGAAATATAGCGACTATGCATATGAGCCTATATATATAGGGGGTGTATTAGGATTCCGCGGCAATCAAACACTATATCTAGTATTGAATGCCGAAGGGTAGGGTAGATAGTAGCTAGGTAGATACACTAGCATTAAGAAGAAAGCAAGATAGATGAGTTCGCGGCGAACAATCAATCTAGCAGGGATTATATATAACATTACACTATATAGCTATAAGAATAGTATATATAGGGATAGAGAGGGAGATAAGAAGCTAGAGGTAGATCATCAGGGGGATGAGGTTGTCTCGTATATGATGCCTGCTTAAGCAGAACATGAGAACAAAAGTGTTTCTAGGTAGTAGCAGAAGTGTTTATATAGGTGTACCACAGAAGGGGATATATACCTCTACCAGGGCTTATGTAACGCTATCTTATGTTTCCTTTAGGGATATGAGCATAACTATGTGTTTATACTCTATATATAGGAGTAATAGACTTAATGATTTGATATGGCGGGAATTGGTGAAGTGTTAAACTGTAGTTAGCAGTTTAGGGGGATTTGTATCTCTATATCCGAGGATATATAAATAGATTTGGTGTAGAGGGGGATTATTGCTAGGTATACTTAGCAAAGGTATATAAGTTACCCCCCGAGGGGGCAGGCTAGGGGGGAGACGGCCCTAAGCCCACCCCCTCCGATGGGGGAACTACTTCAACCAGAGTTCCTCTACCTCTGCCCAGAACTCGGGCAGGACAGAGTCACGGTAGAAGGGATCGTATCTGCTACCGCGAAGAACATTCGCGATACCAGGACGTAGGACTGCAAGCAAGTTGAATGCATGCTGTCCTTTACGCATTGATCCTGGTGGCGGATTTTCTGCACATGCGCGCAGAACCTGGTATGACTCTACCAGGTAATCCGAGATGTCAGAGTCGGTAGACTCTGCGAGCTTGACCAGAGCATTCCACTCGGTGAAGTGATATGTCTGGAAGTAGTTGAGTTCGTCGGACATGGGTGTCCTCCAGAGTCGTCGGGGCGGAACCTAACCCAGGCCCAGGCACTGAGGGACCCCACTTGCGTGGAGCCCCCCAGCACCTGGGAAAGGGTCAGATCTCGTTCTCCGCGGACCCACCGAGCGGGCCACCGACGCCGGTGCTGGCCTCGGCCAGGGCCTCGGCGCCCGACTCGCCCTTGCCGTACACGATGGCGTGGGTCTCGGAGGACCACTCGATCTCCCCGTCGGAGATCAGGACCATGTCCACCATGGCGGAACGGAGCGTCTTCCACCACGTCATGTGACGGGTGTCGACGCTGAGGTCCTGCACGGCGGCGGTGAGGGCCGGGAAGAACTGGGTGCCCAGCTCCTCATCGAGCTCCTTGGCCATCGAGATGGACTCGGACTTGAACTTGGTCGTCGCGACCGTGGCGGCATCGACAGCCGCCTGCGTGTGCCGCAGCTCCAGCTCGTCGGTCGCGAACTCGAGGGAGCGTGCGTCCTTGTCACGCCTGACGCGGGTCAGGTGGAACGAGTTGAACTGACGCAGCTCGCGGATGTTGGTGACCTCACCGCTGAACCCGGAGGTGTCGCGGCGCCACTCGACGAGGGCCTCGATGGTCTCGACGCCCGCGATGCGCGCACCGGTGACCAGGCCCATGGTCTGACGCGGGGTCAGACCCGGGGTCTGGAAGTCCACGTCGGGGAACTCATCCACCGGAGTGGACATGAACTCTTCGAAGCTGACGGTCTGCATGATGCTCTCTCTCTCTGGTGTAAACCCATGTTCACACCCTGTCCCCCTATTTTCATTGGGCAGGAGCAACATGAAACTTGGGTACAATCGCGCTGCACACAATGTTTAGAATAAACACTATGTACAGAAGAAATCTGATGTGTAGGTAACACCGCGGCGCAGACTGGCCGAGCGAAAGCGTAAGGGCAGCTAGGTTTAGAATCGTAAGGTAGATAGAGTGTTAAGTCAGATACCGCCTTAAAGGGTAGGGTAGGGAGTGCCCACTATAAGCAGGCACTCCCTACAGGCTAACGGTTCTTCGCCTCCTCGATGAGTTCGTCCATCGAGTAGTACTCACCCTCGCTGTAGTACGCGAGAGCCTCCATGAGGAGCGACCACATGTGGTCGGAGCGGAAGATGTAGAAGGACAGGAGTCCGTCCTTCTTGGGGATGGCGTAGCACGCACCAGCCAATGCCAAAACGAACTGGTGCTTCTCCGCCTCGTCAGCGAAGTCGAGGGTGCTCAACGCACCCAGCCTCGCAGCCCGAACGTGGGCCTTGACGTTGGTGAAGCCATCGGTCTTGAGCATCTCATCTGTGACACAGTAGTTCGGGTCCCAGTTGTGACGGTCGTAGAACATGGCTTCAGCCGTGGCCTCCATGAGACGCATCGATGCATCGGTGATGGCCTCGATGTCGGCCTCGGTGGCCTCATCGCCCAAAGCGGCGATGTCAGCCTTGCGGGCCTCGCCGAGCTTCGCCTGCTCGACACGGAAACGACGGAGCAGACCAGCTGCACCGTAGGTCAGGTCCACAGGCAGACGATCGCCTGAGGGCTTGGCGTCGAGGTACGCAGCCGTGTCGGTGTACAGGTGTCGACCATCGAACCCGTAGTACTTCTTCCCCTGCTTGGAGATGCAGGGATGTGCGAAGTCGTACGCCGTGTCCGAGACCATCTTCTTGGCAGAAGCGGTCTTCTGGTCGAGGTACCGCTCGGAGCGAGCGACGAAGTGACCGTACCAGTTGCGGTCGCTGACGACGATGGTGTCATCGAGCTTCCCGCGGTACTTCTTCATCGCCTGCTTCGGCAGGCTCTTCTGGAAGGTGGCGTAGTAGATGCCAGGGATGGAGCGCATGTATGCGAAGCGCTCGTCGAAGGGCTCTCCGGACACGGCCTTACGGCACGATGCCTCGAAGAGCAACGCGTTCTCCTGAGCCACCGCTGCGCGGGCCTCGGAAGAACCACCCTGGACATAGGTGTCCACCTTGTCCTCCATGGCACAGAGACGGAGGCCACGGATGGGACCGTAGCTGGTCTCCAGGATCATGGAGGTGGCAACGGCCTGGTTGACACTGCCGTCGCCGTTGAACCTGTCGTTGGCCATGATCGTCCAGTGATCGAACGAGTAACGGCCACCGTTGTGGAGCTTGACTCCTTCAGGCAGTCCCTTGTAGGACACGGCATCACAGCCGATGAGGGACTTGTTGGTGAAAGCGGCCATGCTGAGGCCGTCGATGGCATGAGGAGCCATCACCATGTACAGGCCCCACATGAAATCGATGTTGGACCTGATGGCGTCACCCTCGGTCTCCGCCTCATGCAGGGACTTGACCTGAGGCGTCACCTCGAAGGGTGCCGCTTCGGTGATGGGCCAGTGGCCCTCGATGATGAACATCGAGTACTCACGCATCGTGGACGGGTTGCGCCATGCCACGAGCTGACGCTTACCAGCGACAGCCTTGACTTCGACGAGGTCGAAGAAGTCATCGTGGTCACAACCACCCGAGTTGTCGTAGAACTCCAGGATGTAATCCAGGTGGTTGACGATGGCGCAGTTGGTGCGCTTCCAGTACCGAATGGTACCACGCTCCACGTACGGGCCGTTGTAGCCCGCCATCTTCGCTGCTGCCAGCGAGATGATCTGGATGTGGGCGCCAGCCTTACCGGCTGGGAAGCGGACCTTCTTACCCGGACGCTTGTGCGTTCCCTCGGACCTCGGGAGGTGAGTCCTCTTGAAGTTGAGGGAGTTGTACATCACGTCCGGGATGGACCGGGGGTGGATACCTCGGACCCACATCTCGGTACCGCGGTTCTGCAACCGCTGCATGTCCGAGATGTTACCGCCCTCACGGTTGTGATAGGCGATGTCCTCGAGGAGCTGGTCGAGGTCTCCGAACAGGAACTCAGGACCCTGATCGGGATCAAGGGCCTTGTCGCACCTGTTGTCGACGTGAGTGACCAGCTGGTCGAAGAGCCAGTTCGGTTCAGCGGCGTCGAGACGCCTGTTGCTGAGGGACTGGCTGTTGAAGTTGAGGCTGTGGTGCCCCAACTGGGGATCGCTCAAGATGAACGACGAGTCGTGGTGCTTGATCGCACCCTTGATCTCACCGCTCATCTGAACGAT
>CAYOVR010000040.1:0-4274 GCA_964407465.1 uncultured Candidatus Saccharibacteria bacterium | reverse complement strand
TTGGTCATGGCCGTGAGAAGCCATGCCAGTTCGTCTGCGGTCTTGGACTCGACCGAGACGAGGGCGTACTGCGCGTTGGGGATGCCGCAACGCTCGAGAGCGTAATCGACGAATCCCAAACGGTACCCGTTACGGTCCTTCTCGGTGATGACGAGAGAGGTCCGGATGTTCGAACGCTCCAGGAGAGCGATGAACTCGTTGATCTCGAGTTCGAACGGGGTGGGCAGACGCATGGTGTTCACCTCCTTGGTGGTGTTGTTGTCCAGAGACGTGTCCTGGACAGGGGTTGGGAGCTTGGGGGAGGGCCCGAAGGCCCCCCATCCCGGAATGCTGTGGTTGGTGGGGTTCATAGGTGAACCTCCTTCCTACCGGTGATCCTCGCACCGGTTGTTCCAGGCGACGATCTGGGCGATGGTGCCCTCGATCTTCGCGGAGCACTTGCCCTTGCCCGTCCAGTGCTGGCACGTGGCCTTGCGGATGGTCGGGTCGGCCGCGACCTCGGGGCTGAGGCTCTTGGCCTCGCCCTTGTTGGTGGTGCGGACCTGGGCCTTGACGGTGGCCTTGGGCGTGGCGGTGCTGCCGAAGCAGACCTTGCAGAGTCCGCCTCGGGCCTTGAGGGCCTCGAGCTTGGCCCTGTCCTGGGTGACGAACTTGCGCTCGCACCCGGAGCAGACCAGGTGGTAGGTCTTCATGGTGGTGTCTCCCTTGGTGTTGGTGTTGGTGGACACGAGAGCCGTGCCCTTGGTGGGGATGGAGAGCTGGCGGGGGCCGTCGGCCCCTGCGGTGTTGGTCTCGTAGTTGGCGGCCCTACGGGCCGCCCACTCGGCCTCGGTGAGGACGAGTTCGGTGTTGAAGTTGGGCGTGTTGCCCTTCTTGAGCGCGTCGAAGTGCTTCGCGCACAAGTAGGCGTATTTGCCGCCCGGGCAGCTGACACGGATGTTGGCGCTGCCGTGACGGCAGGGCTTGCCCTTGAGCGTGAGGCACGCCCGTTCCGGGATCACGTCGGACACGGGGAACCGCGCCGTCGTGACCTTGTCGAGGTTGTTCATGGTGGTCTCCTTCTGGATGGGAGGGGTGGACACGAGAGCCGTGTCCGTGGGGGTGCTCGAGAGCACGGGGGCCAGGGCTTCCGCCCTGGCGTTGAAGTCCAGGATGGCCTGGAATCCTTCGTTGGCCTCGATGGCCATGGGATCAGTGGTCATGATGTCTCCCTTGTTGGGGTCAGTGACGACGAGAGTCGTCTGGTTGATGAGCAGCGAAAGCTGCTGTGGGCCTTCGGCCCGTTCTTGGGCGCCTTCGGCGCCTTCTAGCGACGTAGCACACAAGGTGCCACGAAGCAAGAAACGGGGACTAGCCCCGTCTAGATACGGCCCCGCTTCGCGGGGCCTATACTTGGGTTGTTGCATAGCTTTCACTCCCTTCGGCTACTCATCAGGTGCAGGTGCCAATCCTGCACGACCCTTCTATACCAATAGATGTAGAAGGGTTATCGTCATAGGGAGTTCAGAAGGGCCAGGTATCCCTGACCGCGGAGAGGGTGTTGAAGATGTTGCAAACCTCTCGGCCCGTCTCTTCCGAAACCTCGGTCTCGTAGAGGCTGTCTTCCCAGCTGAGCCCGTAGCGGGAGCAGCTGAGGGAATCGAAATTCCCGTCCTCAACGGAGACGAGGACCTTTCCGAGCTGGCTGGATGTCATCCCATGGGAGCATCCCCACTCGACCTGGCTGTCCATCAGGTCGGTCATCTTGTTCACCACTGCGAAGAACATCTTGAAGTTCACGATGATCTTCTTTCTTCTGCTGCTAGAGTGTTTCTCTAGACTTACGCAGAAAGCCGGGACTTACGTAGTCCCAGGCCACCCTAGTGAGATTCGAACTCACGCGATCCAGGTCCTAGTGTTGTATTACCTAGGTAGGGGGCATTACGGATTGCTACTTCAGGCCGACCACCCAGTTCACGTGACCGCTGTAGACGCGACCATCGTCGTATGCGATCGGGTTCGGGGTGATCATGACCCGGTGGTTTCGGACCATCTTGTGATGGATGGCCCGGTCCAGGTCGATCTCCATGTCGTGAGGTGACACGGTGATGGACGCTTCAGCCACCCAGGCCACCTCTCCGTAGAGATCCGGGAAGATGACCCCGTTCTCCTTCTCCGCCTCCTCGATGGAGGTGTAGATGGTGAGGTCGAGGTATCGGAACATAACTGTTCTCCCTTGGTTGATACGCATTCACCAACGATTGGCATGGCTGCGTATAGCCATAGTTGTCCCGGTGGGATTCGAACCCAACTCGATCCAGACCCTAGTGTTGTATAACCTAGGCGGGACAAGTAATCAGCTCTCCTCTTCTTCCTTCACACGAAGAGTGTTGTCGAGCGCGAAGCCGATGTTCGCGAGGACGCCATGCACAGAGGTAGATGCCTTATCAGCACCTTCCTTGACCTGGACCGTCTTCTCGGACAGCTTCTGGTGAGCCTTCTCGGTAGCCGGAGCAGCTTCCTTACGCGCATGGTTGTACGCACGCACGCAGAGAGCAGCGACAGCCCCGATGAGGCCGATGACAGACAGAACCACATATGCCACGTAGGTCACGACCTGCACGCAGAAAGCGTACAGAGCCTTGACGAACACCTTGATGGCATCGATGGTGGACATAATGTCTCCCAATGGCATTGCTGTGAGCGCCCCCATGGCAACTCATTCAGGTATAGGTGCCAATCCTATACGACCCATATCTACCGGGTGGGGTAGACAGGGGTTTCGCTGGGGGTCAGATCAGTCCTCCTCCTCCAGGGGGAGAAGGTTGTTGATCCGATCGACCAAGGTGGCCGCACCCGCCATGATCAGGGATGAGGTGCCATCGACACCGTCCTTGACCATGTGAGCGCCATCCACAGTGGTCCTCACCGTAGCCTCTGCATGTGGTGTCATGAAGTCCACAGCGTACACGTATGCACGCACGGACAGACGACCCACCGCAGAAGCAATGGTGAGCAGGGACGCCCCCACCTTGGCGACGTACAGGGTGAACTGCACGACACCACGGTAGATGGCGACCATCATGGACACGAGGCCCTTGATGCTGGTGGACACAGTGTGCCTCCCTTGTTGGTGTACATTCACGAATCTCGCATGGCTGTACACGGCCATAGTGCCCATGGTAGGAGTCGAACCTACGGTACTGTAGAGCAGTACACCACTTGACACCATGTGTAGGTATCATTCATGGGCTGATGCTATATGATCAGAACGTATCCCGATCGTACTCGCACCGACGAATCGATTCACTCATCTCATTGAGATAAGCGTTACGATCCTTGCTCATGCGATCATCCACGCGTGCAGCGTAAATGAGGGCACAAGCAATGAGTGCAATGAGCCACCATAGTTCGATGGCCAACTGCATCAGCAAAGACAACATTAGCTGTCTCCTCTCTAGCAACACGGGCCGATTTGACCCCCTGGGCACCTTAAGACTAAAGGCGCACAGTATATTGCTATTACATCTACCCTCAGAATTTTCTGAATATTTTCATACATAAACTCTTACTTGTTGCTTGGACAAGGATATTACTATATGCGATATTTGCCTCAAATATCTGCTACATCTACCCTCAGAATTTCCTTGATATTTATATCACTATAACCTCATTGTACAAGGAGCTACTTCAAATATTTTTCCCCCATAATTTCAGTATTAGACCTTCTACAATCTTGGACAAGGACTATAACATAAAAATGCCCCAGGAATTCATATCCTTTAGAAGGATGTCGATAGAATTCCCCCATAATTGGATATAGCGTTCCTGAATTGATACAATGCCCATTATATATAAGGAGTTTAATAATGAACTATTACAAAAATAAAAAGCACGAAGGGGTATACACCCTAGTGATGAATCGAGCTAGGTGTGGGTGTGAAACCTACTGGGCAAAAAATGTAGAAGATGACGCAAGGACAAAACCAATCAAGATAACATATTCCGGCAAGTATCAATTAAAAGATTTTTATAAGGCATATTGGAGATAGATAGATAATGAGTATAGGTAGAACAATAACAGATAAAGGTACTGTTCAGACGATGCAGAGCTTTTGTCCTGGGGACTCTCTCTATGTCTTCGTAGAAGGCAAGCAGTTAACTGGAGAAGGTGGACCAAGAGACTTGGTGATGTTGCAGCTAGAAGTCGCGAGACACCTAATGGGTCAGATCGCAATGTTGTGCTTTGCTAGCCCACAAGAGGCAGCGGGGTATATGGAACCATATTTTGAATT
>CAYOVR010000039.1:1559-11182 GCA_964407465.1 uncultured Candidatus Saccharibacteria bacterium | reverse complement strand
ATCTGCAATAGAGAATCCAGCGCCGGTGTTGTATCCTACTAAACCACCGCCATAAGTCGCAAGACCAACTGCACCACCACCACCACCAGCTCCACCGGCACCACCAATAGCACCGTTAGTACCCGCAGAACCAGAGCCACCAGCGCCGCCAGTGCCAGAAGTCACATTAACATTCAAAGTTGAAAAAACTGTATCTATTAAAACATCAGCGAGAGAATTAAAACCAATGGCACCACCTGCATACACAGGACCAATTACACTACCAGCACCACCGGCTCCACCAGTACCATTTCTTCCATTTCCACTACCGCCTACTCCTCCCGCACCACCATCGCCACCCGCTCCTCCATTACCACCAGAACCAACGGTACAATACCCACCAACACTACTTGAATTTGAAATATTTCCATTTCCTTGTCCAGCAAGACCACCAATATATAGAGCACCCCCTGAACTACCAGCACCACCGGCTCCACCAACACCTCCATTATGGCCACCTGTTCCTGAGGCACCCGAACCACCAACAGCGCCAGCACCACCGGCTCCGCCATTAACACCGCTAGCAGTAATGCTACCGGTAACAGTTGAGTTTTCAATTACGCCAGGGTTATCTCCAACCAGACCGCCAACATAAGTTGCGCCACCGATACCGCCAGCGCCACCAGCACCTGAAGTAGTTCCAGTGCTTCCCGCAATGTTTCCTGATGCACCAGCATTACCACCTGCACCACCAGTTCCCGCAGCTCCACCACTGACTGTAATACTTACTATAGTATGATTAACACCACTGATTATCCCTAAGTTGGCGCCAGCAACACCACCACCATAACCGGCTCCACCCAAACCACCGGCTCCACCAGCAGCGCCGGCTCCACCAATTGCTCCAGCAGTACTACCACCAGTACCACCTACTCCTCCCATGCCTCCTATACCACCAGCACCACCAGTTGAAGAAACTGTTCCAGAATTATTCGCCATGCCAAGAGTTGTGCCAAGCACACCGTTATAACCAACAAGGCCACCAGCATAACTTGCACCACCGACACCACCAGCTGCACCGGCGCCTGGCGCCGCTGTCCCAGTAGTTCCGGGGCCACTATTACCAGAAACACCAGAGCTTCCTCCGGCACCACCTGCTCCGGCAATTGAAGTAACATCACCTGAACCATAAGAATCAGAACTGATAACTGCGAGGTTATAACCTACAAGACCACCTGCAGCACTAAGACCGCCAGTTCCACCGATACCTCCAACAACACCACTACCACCTAAGAAGGCTCCGCTTGAGTTTCCACCATTTGCTCCAATAATACCTGCTCCACCATTACCTCCGTTTGAAGTAACGTCACCTGTTCCATATGAGCCAGCTTGGACAACTCCGTTTGTTGAATTATATCCTAATAACCCACCAGCATAACTTGCTCCACCAATACGCAGTAAAACAGTATTTGCTGCATCTGCAGCGCCACCGGCTCCACCACTGTTTCCCGAGCCACCGGCTCCACCACCCGATGCGTAACCTCCAACTCCAGCAGTTGCAGAAACATCTCCGGTTGCATAAGAATTATTTATAATTCCTGTACTGAACCCGACCAATCCTCCAGCGTAACTGATCGCTCCGGCACCTCCTCCAAGAGCACCAACTCCGCCAGCTGCCCCTACACCACCAGCGCCACCAGTTCCTGCATTTCCAGCATTACCCGAAACAGAAGTTGTATCAACAAAAGAATGTGAAGCATTGATAATACCAGCGAGGTTATTTCCAACTAAACCACCGGCATATCCAATAGCACTAACACCGCCGGCACCGCCAGTACCACCTATTCCACCCACTGCACCACTACCACCAATACCACCGGCTCCACCGTTTGCACCATTACCACCAGAGCTTCCAGTAACAGTAACTGAACCTGATTCAATATATGAATTTGAAATAGTTGATGTGTTACTTCCAACTAAACCACCACCATAAGCGATTGCGCCGGCTCCACCGACACCACCAGTGGCACCAAGTGCACCAGCATGACTTGAACCACCAGCTGCACCACTACCTGCAACTCCTGGAGTACCACCATTTTTTCCTGCAGACGCAGTAGCAACCACTGCACCTGAATAATAATAATTTAAAATTGTATTCGAGTTGTTTCCAACTAATCCACCAGCGTAGGCAATTGCACCTGCACCACCGGCGCCACCTGCTCCACCTGCTGCTGCAGCTCCGGAGTTAAAAGTTGCTGTGGTGGCACCACCATTTCCACCATTACCAGCGTTACCAGGAGTACCACCAATTGAAGTAACATCTCCAGTTGCATAATGCAAAGTAGGCGTTGTAATAACACCAGAACTTAAACCAGCAAGTCCACCAGCTGTAGAAACACCACCAGCTCCCCCAGTTGCACCTGCAGCACCAGTACCACCAATAGAGTTTGCGCCTCCGACTCCACCGGCACCACCATTACCAGCGTTACCACCTGCACCACCAGTTACACTTACATCACCAGTTGCGTAGCTTGAGACAACTGGACCTAATACATAGTTACCAATTAAACCTCCACCAAATGCGGCACCACCTGCGCCGCCAGCCGCTCCCGCTGCACCGGCGCCACCTGTTGTAGTTCCTGCGCCACCAGTACCACCGGTACCTCCAATCCCACCTGCTCCACCGGCAACAGTCACTACACCAGTAGCATAAGAAGAAATAACTTGTCCATTTAAGTTAAAACCAATCAAGCCACCAACATATGCAATTCCTCCAACCGCTCCAGCGCTTCCCGCTATACCAGCGAGACCCGTACCACCATTACCACCTGTTGCACCTGCTCCACCAGCACCTGCAGTTCCGGTTACATTTCCAGTTGCATAATCATTAGAAATAGTTGTTCCTGAGTTATAGCCAATCGCACCACCAGCATAAATAATTGCACCTGCTGTAGAGACACCAGATGCTCCTGCTAAGCCACCAGTTCCGCCGGCGCCACCAGCTCCCGCTGCTCCACCAGCACCTGCAGTTCCAGTAATACTACCCGTACTGTAATAACTGTAACTAGTAACGTTTGTGTTAATTCCAGTAACACCACCAATATATAAAATTCCAGCGACACCGCCAGTACCACCAGCGAGACCGGCCAAACCAGTTTGACCAGCCACACCGGTTCCGCCGGCGCCACCAGTACCACCGGTTCCAGTTAAAGTATTTTGCGAGAATGAATTTTGAATTAACCCTGTATTGTTTCCAACTAAACCACCACCATAAGAGGAAACTAAGTTAGCTGAACCACCAGCACCAGAAGCTCCACCAGCACCAGATGCACCACTCGCACCCTTAGTTCCACCGGCGCCACCCGTTCCTCCAGCACCACCATTACCCCCAGTAACCGTGACTGCGCCAACTGTTGAATTTGAATTTAAGACCACACCTAAGTTGATTGCAACCAAACCACCAGCGTAAGCAGCACCGCCGGTGCCACCAGTTCCCGCTGCACCACCAACACCACCAGCATGAGCAGTTCCCGCTGCACCGCTTCCCCCAACACCACCGCTTGCTCCGTTTTGTCCGGCTGAACCAGTAGCAGTAACCGCGCCTGTTGCATAGATTGCACCCGCATCACCTATGATAATTCCTGCGCTGTTGTTTTGAGCGACTAAACCACCCGCGTATGCAATTGCACCAGCACCACCATTACCACCAAGACCAGCGTTTGCCGCAGCTCCAGTAGTCGCTGTTGCGCTAGCGCCACCGTTACCACCAACTGATCCAGTACCAGGAGTACCGCCAGTAGCAATAACCTCACCTGTTGCATAAGATCCATTTTCAATAACACCTAAGTTGTTTGCGACTAAACCACCGGCATAGCTTGCACCAGAAGCGGCCCCTGTTGCACCGGCACCACCAATACCACCAATTGCCGCACCACCACCTGAACCACCTGCTCCACCAGTTCCTGCGTTACCACCTGCTCCACCAGTTGCGGTTACATCACCTGTTGCAAAAGACTGGGTCACAATACCTGTGTTAACCCATCCAACTAAACCACCTGCATATGCGATTGCACCGGCACCCGGTGCACCCACCGCACCACCGGCGCCACCAATACCTGTTCCTGCATTTGAACCACCGGCGCCACCAGCTCCTGAAGCTCCACCGGCGCCACCGTTACCAATAACAGTTGCGGTAGAATTTGAAGTTGTAATATTTCCTTGAGCGGAATAACCAATCAACCCACCAGCATACACGATCGCACCGGCTGCACCTGTTAAAGTAGTACCACCAACGCCAGATACAGTAGCACCGCTCGTTGTGTTACCACCAGCACCACCTGCACCAGATGATCCACCTTGTCCGCCTGTACCAGTCACTGCCCCTGCGATACTTGAGTTAGTAACTGACCCAACATTGTAACCGACAAGCCCACCAATATATAGAGCGGTTCCTGCTACACCAGCTGTACCAGTACCACCAGCAGTTGGAGAAACACCGCTTGTTCCAGCAGCTCCAGCTGTACCATTTGCTCCAGCAATACCGACACCGGTAATCGAAGCCCCTGTAAGGCTTACGTTTTTTACAACGTTTGTAGAATAACCAAAAAGTCCAACGTAGGTTAATGCCGTTGAATTAATATACAAATTGCTAATTGTGTGACTATCACCATCAAACTCACCACTGAAAGGGGTTGTGTTTGTACCAACTGGAACAAACCCAGCGCCAGAGTTCCAACCTGAAGTCACCGTAGCATCAATGTCGCCACTAAGTTTGTAGGAATTAGTTAAACCTGTTTTCATTCCTTGCAAACCGTATTCGTCATAGATAATGAATGGGTCTGCGGTTATTCCAGTCCCTGTATATCTGCGGAAAGTTCCTAGCGTGATTGAAAAACTTCCTGTGGCAGAGAAAGTGTCTGTGGCTGGGTTTGGAGTAGTCCACGTAGCAGCAGTAACTTGAGAGTAACTACCAGACTGGCCACCAGAGTTTGTAATTACTAAATCAGCGTTCTGAGTAATAGTACCGGTGTAACCATTAATCGTTAACGAACCAATCGTAAAGTTTGTATCGATGTTTATTATTGCAGAAGCTGCACCAGATGATGCATCAAACACCACGTTGCTTGTTGCGTCTGGGGTGTTACCGGCTCCGGGAGCACCACCTGAAGAAGTTGCCCAATGGTTTGTCGCGTCCGACCAGTTACCACTACCACCGACCCAGTAAGCAGTTACAGGAGGGTCAACGATGTAATCAATTTCTACGTTACCAATAATTTTTAAATCAAAAGTATCTGTTGGATCTTGTAATCCCGATAATACAACTCTGTACTTTCCATCTTCATTAATTGCAGTGAACGTCGCAATTAAATCGCCATCTAGATTATAGACTTCGATTATGACTGGCTCGCTTGAATTTGTTGCTCGTGCGTAAATTGTAATGTCATTTGCGCTGGTCAACTCTTTTTCAAAAGTTACTCGAACAAACTGACCATCACTTAGACTCGCATAATTTTGATCTCTTGTTTTTACAAGGTCATAAATATCGGCGATGACATTTCCATCAGCATCAAGTTGTAGTGCTCTGGAAATAAAAATGATTTCAAAGGTTTGTGTTGAAAGATGAGGAACAATCCAGCTAACATGATCGATGAAGCCATTGTTGTCATCATCGTACGCGACGAACTCCATATCTTGGTTACCATTGTTCTGCCATTTGATTTGGATTTGATCTTCCTGACCAACTCGGAAAATTTCTGGAATTTCAGTTCGCACTGGGACATCAATGTAATCTTGAAGTTGTTCTTGTTCTTCACTTGCAGACACAACAACCACTTTTCCATTTTCGGTAAACTGTTCTTGTACTGAAGGACTTAAGTCTATCGTTTGAGGAACAATGTTTTGAGGAGTTGGTTCTATAGGTTGAGCAGGATAAGTTACCTGTTCGACTGGGGGTTTGATTTCTCCAGAAGGCGCTTCAGGAATTGTTTGTAAATCGTCGGTTACAGAACCGTCTGCGCCTGCTCCAACAGAGTCATCAATTGGAGTTTCAGTAGTACTCTCGGAATTAGACACTGCGCTACTTTCCTCGCTGACTACAGGAGCAGCTTCTTCCGTTTCCGTTACTTCTGGCGCTGACTCAACGGGGGCCTGTTCTGACACATTAGATTGCTCAGAATCCAAAACTTCTTCAGAATTACTTTCATCTGATGACGATTCGATTGTTTGAGAAGTAGAATCGCCTAAATCATCGGCAGCAATAACACGAGAAGGAGAACCTAGCAATAAAAACCCTGAAAAGACTAACAGAGCAATAGAGAGGATGTATTTATTGAGTAATCTTATATTCATACTCCCCTCCCTGGTCGTTCGAAGCGTTTTAAAAGTTGCTGGTGTTTAATCTTTTGCTTTTTGACATACAAAGAAACCGCCTGATGTGTCGTTAACCAATCACGCGTTAGTTTAATTGCGGGTATTCTTCCCTTTCGTGCAAGCAAAGAGATATACTCCGCACTGTATGGTGTCTGTTCTGCAACTTCAGCAACCGATACTAGCTTACCCGAAGCTATTAATCGTTGCTTTTCAAGCTCTGACATATTAAGTTTTGTTTTATTTTTGTTTCGTTTGAAGCAGAATGCTAGTTTTGGCAATACTGCTCGTCTAACCGATACTTTTATGTCCGTATTGTAGCAGAAAAAACATGTTTTGTCAATGTTATAAGCGCTGTCTCGTCATGGAAACTGTTTTTTGATATACTTGAAGCAAATAATTCAATCATAATTTCATGGGAATATTTGGATTTGATCGAAAAGGACCAGAAGCATCAGGGATGAGCAAGCGTGATAATGGAATGATGGATTTGACATCTGAAGAAGAAGCAACAGAGACAAAAAGAGGCGAAGGTTTTGAAACCAAGTATACTGACTGGGCTTCAGGTATGGAGGTTTTAGTTAGCACTAAACCAATCGATGGTAAGTGGGAAATTTTACTTCATGTTGATGGTAAAGAAGAAGTCATTCCCCTAGGAAGTATCATTAACAACCGACCCGATGCGGCAGAGTTGGCACAAAGCTATCATAAATTTTCAGCCGACATGCTTAAAGACTATAGCTTGGATGTAACTTTTACAGCAGGTCGCGTAGTCAAACTTCTCACAGAACAAGGTCTGTATTAGACTATTTGCATGAACTCAACCAATGAATTTTCCTTTATCTTAAAACCTTCTCAATACGGAGTTGGGGTTTTTACTACACACGACATTTCCAAAGGGACTCACCTAGCCCTTTATGGCCCAGAAGAAACTATGGAGCTAAGATCTATAGAAAGGAATGCTAGCGATGTCCCAAAGATATTTCACGAGTACTGTATCAATCGTGGCGACAAACTTATTTGTCCAAAAGACTTCTCTGCTATGTCTATCGGTTGGTATCTCAATCACTCAAAAGATTCGAACGCAACGAATGACGAAGATTACAAATGGTATGCGTCTCGTGATATCAAAGCAGGTGAAGAAATTACTATCGACTACAATAGCTTGAACGAACCCGACGAAGTCAAAGCAGAATATTACAAGAAAAAACTTGACAGCTAGGCACAAGATCTATAAACTCTATTTCAATAACTCATATGCTTCAATCTCATTTGAAAAACCTAACTAGCGTAAGCAAGTTTTACTGGCACTTCCCGTATCGGGTGGTGTTGGTTAATTGTGCATAACTAGAGATATTGCACACAACCGCTACCACCCACACGGGTGGTTTTTTGTTTGGAATGCGGTTGTGAGCAGGTTAAGCTAGTCTCCTCCCAGCCGCATTCCAAGATGCGAACAACTCACAGGAGAATACAACATGACCGGAAACGGTTACTACACGCCCGCAGAAAATGCGCTCGATCTTTTGAGTGCTAGGCAATCACTTCGCTCGACCATCGAAGAGTGGTGGCGAGAAAACGGCTGGGAACCAATCTTGCCTTCACTCCCCAACCTAGCGGTGCTGGCCCGACAGATCGCCGCGTTCCGCTACGAGGACTGTGTCTACCACAGTCTCGCCGACAGCGTTGGCCTGACCCCAGTCTGTCTCGAGCTGACATCGGACCGAATGAGTTCAAAGTCCAACTACAAGCGCTCGCTCATCCGACCTGTGTACTTCGAACGATTCGGACGCAACGGCGGCATGGCAACCAAGCGTGAAAAGTTGGCGTCTATCGACGACTGGTACGGGCATCCGTTGAAGTCGATCGTCCTCAAGGACGGTACCTCTCTACTCGACTACCACCACGCGCGGTACGACGCCGCATTCGGCGCAGATCGACGCGCGGACAACTCATCATGGATGCAAGCGCTTGGCGGCGCGCGGGATTACTACCCGCTGTTCCTGTCGATCTTTCTGGCGCATGCCATACTGTTCGAAGATTACCATGGTGGCGAATCGGGTTTGAAGCTCGACTTGCTGACCGTCGAGATCTTCGAACCAACGTTCGAAGCGCTAGCAAAGCAGTTCGGTGTGGTGCCACTGATCGTGCGGATGCCGTGGACACCAGAACTGGCGCTCCATCCACCGGACACCAACTGGCGCGAGCACAAGGTCATTCCTGACCAGCTCCTCAATCCCGTCACGGTCCCCTAACCCCGAACTTTGTGCTGTCCCCGTGACAGCACAAAGTTCCCCTTCTTAACTAAAACCTATGACAAAATTACTTACGATAATTCAAATCATTCAAAAACTTTGTGCACTTGGCGAACGCCAATTTGATAAAGAAACTGAAGCACGCGAAATCATCTGCGACATTCTTCGTGCTAACGATATTGGCTTCAGAATACAAAGTTTTTCTACATTCATTCCCCTTGCGAAGAAAGTGGAATTACTCGCAGAGGGTAAAATTATTCCTGCTATGAACACAGGGTTTATTGGTGGGACTATCAACGACAACTACTCTATACTGAGTTCTTTAATTAGCTCTCAGAATAACTTGTACGATCCGAATATTAACTTCAATCCTCGTAGCAACGGTATTTCCAGAAGCAATCACTATTTTGCTCCGTCTTTAGCTATATCCAAAAACGATTTACCAACTCTACTGAATGCCAAACAGGTACAAGGAAAAACTGTAGTTGTAAAAACTAAACATGAATCTGCGAACATTCTCGTCGGTAACTGCAAAAATCCCCGATCGATTGTATTTTGTCATTACGATTCTTTAGATACTGGTGCAAGCGACAACGCTAGTGGTACTGCACTGTGTCTTGATCTCGCTATTCGCAATCCCAAACTGCTTGAAACAACTCTAATTGTGTTCGCAGGAAACGAGGAGCTCTCATACGATGAACCTGTGTATTGGGGTCATGGCTACCGCGTTTTTGAACGACGCTTTGCACCTTTGTTAAAGCAAGCGGAACAAATAATAGTCTTGGATTCACTGGGTACTGGGGAAACTGAACTTTCGACTAACCCAAAGCTAACCAAGCTCGCATTCCCCTTACTTCACGGCGATCGCTACAGTCACAAGATCAAAGTGCTGTGCGGTGAGTACGATTCGCTAATGCCAGTCTATCATTCCAGCTTAGACACACCGGACAAGCTCAATGAAAAACATCTTAACGATGCGAAGATGTTTATCAAGAAAATATTAGCTTAACTGTAGTTACACGC
>CAYOVR010000039.1:0-1549 GCA_964407465.1 uncultured Candidatus Saccharibacteria bacterium | reverse complement strand
GCGCAGGTACCGATAGTGCGAGCGAACGGCATACCACAGGGTGTTGTGAACGTTGTATTCGATTCCATATTCTGCACAGGTCTGCTGAATCACTACAGCGAGCTTACTGTAATGAACGTGAGCAATATCAGTAAATAGATGATGTTCAATTTGATGATTAAGTCCGCCCAAGTACCAGGTTAACAATCTGTTGCGTGGCGCAAAATTTGCCGTAGTCTTTAACTGATGAATAGCCCACTCCGAAGGAATAGACTCGGTCATCGATGGATGCTCTGTTTCCTTAACCATGTGTGCTAACTGAAAAACAATGCTAAAAATTAAACCGATGATGATCGAAGTAGCGAGATAGCAAATAATCACCAACCATACGGGATGAAGGATTGTTGGAACTGCGAAAGCTAAACCAAAGAATACAACTTTACCGACAATGAAAGTGACAAGCTCCCAACCTTTGGGACGCTCGATCTTTTTGTTCTGCACATTTCCGACAATCAACTTCTGAAAATCGCTAAATAAATATCGAACATGCAGGAAACTGTAAATGAACCACAAATAAAACTGTTGGTAGCGATGAAACGAATAATACTTGTGAGTACTAGCCAGCCTTCCCATGAATGACAAGTTTATATCATCATCGTTTTTGGGAATGTTTGTGTAGGGATGATGGCGAATGTTGTGCTTTTGTTTCCACATGAATGAACTAGCGCCAAGGAAGTAGTCCAAAGTTGAACCAGCGATTCTGTTAAGCCACGGCTTTCTGGAAAAACTAAGGTGATTGCCGTCATGCTGAATGTTGAAACCGATGCCAACGAGTGAAAGGGCTAAGGAAATCGTAGCCAGTATCATTACTGCTACATGGTTAGCTTGAAAGACGAGAACGTAGTAAGAGGCGGCCATCCACAGGATCATTATGGCTGACTTGATGAACAATCTGAGATTGTCACGCTTTGTGAGCTTAGTATCAGCGAAATAGGCATCGACCCGCTTACGCAATTCGTTGCGAAATACTGATGAATTTTCAAATGTAACAGGTGTACGCATATATACATGGTAACATATCTAACAAAAACAGGCCGGGGGGGCCTATTTTTGATATAAGCTGAGATCCTATAATGGCTTAGATATTTCCATTAACTTATATATCTCATCTACCTTAGTAAGAGAGCCTTGCTCTAAAATAATATTGTTATTTTTTAAACTTGCCAGCAAGCTCGACATTGCAAGTTCATATTCCCCTTGGGCAAACATTTCCTCGTAATCTTCCCTGTCCTCGGGCGAAAATTGATCTTTGTATTTTTCGTATATAGAGCCAATTAATGACTCCAGCTGTTTGTATAAATTCACTAAGTATTTTTCTGAATTCGGCATAGTAATTACAAACCGTGAATTGATAAAATCTGATTATTCTCTTTAATATACTCGCAAAGCTCATATACTACCTTGTTCATTTCCAGCATCCTGTTTCGGTATTTTATAACACCTTCGAGTCCGATAGGTTCTTTCTGAACAAAAAAGTACTCAGTTCCTTCCCTATTAACAAATTTTCTCA
>CAYOVR010000038.1:0-11357 GCA_964407465.1 uncultured Candidatus Saccharibacteria bacterium | reverse complement strand
TGGTCTTATATCTTTTACAATCCTGTGGAATTCTTTAAAAAGTTCATTTCTTGGATCGTTTAAAAAAGCACCGCTGTTGCGGATTCTTCTGCCTGCCATACTAAATCCCTGACAAGGTGGCCCACCTACAATTACATCAATTTCTTTTTCACCATTAAGTAAGTCAGATGATCTTATTTTAGTTATGTCGTCAACTATCATCTTGGTGCCCGGATGATTTTTTACATAAGTATTAGCGATCTCGGACTTGTACTCATTCGCAGACACAACCTCAAAACCAGCTTTTTTAAAGCCAGTTGATATGCCTCCAACACCAGAGAATAGGTCAATTATTTTTAAACTATTTTTCTTGCCAGCCATACTCTTTGGATCTATTTTGTTTATAGTTAAAATTCTGTTTCAGCAAACCTTCAATATTAGTAACTTGTCCTTGTTTATCTGAATATAGATTCTTCTCTACAATAAAAGGAATAAGTTTCTCGTACAATGAATCTGACGACATAAAACCTTTATTATTTAATATCCAAGACCTTACTTTTTTAATAATTTCAGTCTCACTATCTTTATGATCTAGTTTCTTTTCTACAGGTTTTATCTTAGAGTTTTTCTGAAAATTATAGACAAAATCTCCTCTAAGAGTGTTGTTTCGGTTTATACCTTGAGTTCCAGAGGCAACTGCTTGTTCTTGATAAACAACATTCACAAGGTGAAAACCGCCACTCGTTACAGCATCCATCACAGCTTTCCATATATTTAAATTTCTGTTATGGAAAGTAAAAGAAAGATATTTACCATCTTTTAAAACTCTATGTAATTCAGAGTACACCTTTGCCATTCTAGACGAATAGTCTTCGTATTTTTTATTACGATATGGATCGTAAATAATTTCACCCTCATAATTTACTTTATTTTTAAGCCATCCATTCCAAAACATACTAAGCCCAAAATAAGCAATACTGTCACCGTATGGAGGGTCAGTAAATATGTAGTCTACTGAGGAAGATTTGATAACTTTTAAATTAGTTGCATCAGCATTTAAAATTTGCGCATTCTTGGGATCAAAAATTCCCGCAATTTCTTCTTTGCCTTTTTTTATCTTTAGGAAACGATGCTTGAAACTATTGAAAACATTTTTTTCGGTATGTACTTTAGGAGCCCAAAGTTTGATAATAACCCATCCTGATTTACCATTCACCGAATCCACATCACCAGGGATCATCTTGGAAACATTAGGCAACATGGAAGTAAAACATAATAAAATTAAGTTTTTTGTGCTTTCATTCTTAACTTGCTCGATATCCTTAATTATTGAGCCCAAAACCACAAGAGCCCGCTCTGTAAAAAACTCACTTAATTTGCTCTTACCGTTTCTTTTTACAAATTTTAATATTTCATCCTTGGGGTAAAATATCTTATTTGTTTTATCAAGTTTGCTAAAAAGATTTATAGATTCTTTTAGAACCTTTTGATCAGCTGAATCAGTTGACTTAATGAACTTTCCGCAGGAACTACAAGTAGCTCTTACTTTTGAAAATGATTCATGATCCCATATTGAATTTTCAAAAGGTACTACTGATCCACATTTTGGGCATTTGGTATTATATAATTCGATAAATTTCTCGTAATTCTTCTGGAAGATATTATCAAAAGTCTTTTCAAAGTCTTCTAAATCAACTTTGCTTATAGTATTTTGCGTAATAAAACAAGCCATCGGGTTTAGATCTATCCCAATTGCTTTACGATCATGCTTAAGTGACTCAATTACAACAACTCCGCTACCCATAAAAGGGTCTAATACGGTATCACCAGGTTTTGTAAAATTTAATATATAGTCACTCACCACATTATGTGGTTTCCTTCCCCAGTACTTGTGCATCATGTAATGGGCAGGGTGAGTCTTTGCGGTAATATTTTTGTTTATTTTTTTCATAAAATCTCGTATCGTAGTACTGCTTAACACATGTTTTATTTCTAGGACTAATTCATAACCTCACTACCGCATTTGATTGTGATAGTCCAAGATGTCTCTACTTGAGTATAACATATCAGAGTATAGATTAGGAGCATTTTCTTCATATAAAATAAGCTTTTTAGAAGAATATAAGGAGTTAAAGGCCATTAATCTTGTTCTCACTTCATCTGCGAATTCAGTGTTAATGCTTAGCCCGTTTTTATCAACTTGTAGGTACTTATTATAATGAACGATCCCATAAAATCTTGGGTCAATCTTGTTCTTAACAGTTAGAAGTTTTTGGGTTTGCTGTTTCTCATCATCCTCTCGGAACCGCAGAATTCGCTCAACGACTTCCTTAGTCTCCGAATGTTCTTTTGTGATAGCTAAAAAAGTATTAAATTCAAATTTACTCACACTTGGGCTCGATCCATATTCATCCATTAGTTTTAATAATACATCGTAAATAAAAAAGAACGGATAGATCTTAAAGTCTTTAAACGAAACTCTATTTGAAGTGTTAACATATTTATTGTACGAACCATATATTGGGTTCCAGTAATTAATTTTCTCTAATTGAGTCGTAAGTATATCCTTATAGGTATCAGTATTAGTAAAGTCATTCGTTATTTTATAAATTGCCTCAAAAGGAGGGGTTGGTTTTAACGGTGAATCAAATGTAACAAATCCACTAATTTTACTTAGAAATAAAGCACGAAATCCTGCGGTCATGTTTTTTCGAGGATATTTTTCAGTAACAATTTTTTGGATTTCCTTTATAAATTCTTTCTCAGGAATTCCAGGATTTTCTTTTATTATTTTTAATGCTTCAAAGTTAACTTCAAAATACTGATTTTGTTGCCCACGTTTCCAATACAAATTGTTCTCTGTCCATTTTTCGAGATAGCTAGCGTATTCTCTCCACTCTTCCTTAATAACGTCATTCCTAATTTCTTTCGTATGAGCAACTTCATTGTTTCTAAAAATATCAACTACTTCTGAATCAAAAATAATTTCACAACCATTCAGGTCATAGACAAAAAGATCTTTTCCATCTCGAGTTACTTTCTTTAACCCTCTAATACCTCCCTTTATACTTAGGCCATCCAAAATTAAATTTGCGGTTCGGTAATTTCCAATAAAATCCAAAATTAAAACATCCTCTTTCTTAGGTGCGATGCGTAAACCTCTACCCATGTGTTGAATGAATATGGTTCTAGATTCAGTTGGGCGCAAAAATAGTAAGCAGGAAACATCGGGAATATCGACACCTTCATTAAACATATCGACAACAAAAGCAACTTGGCATTTGTTATCACGGAAATATTTAATTAATAAAGACTTGTCTTTCTCTTCAATACCTTCAAAGCCTAAACTACGGGAATGCACGGCAATTGCATTAATCCCTGCTGCTTTGAACTTTTCAGCTGATCTTTCTGCGTGTTCAATTGAGGCGCAAAAACCAATTGTTTTTCTACCTTCGGCAGTTTCTTTGAATTTTTTAATAATCGCTTGATCACGTTCATCTATCAAAAGGTGCTTATTTAAATCCTTTGTATCGTATTTAAATCCATTATAAAAAATGTTTGAATAGTCAATGCTATCTTTAAATCCTAAATATTTAAAAGGGGCTAAATACCCTTGTTCTATTGCTTGCTCTTGATTCATTTCAAAAACAACATTGTTGTTATAAAATCCCAAAATATCTTTTCGATCCATTCGATCAGGAGTTGCAGTCAAACCGAGAAAGAATTTGGGTTTAAAATAAGAAAATATTTTTGCATAAGTCGGAGCCGCTGTGTGATGAGTTTCATCTATTATGATGTAATCAAAATAATCGGGTGCAAAATTTTCTAAGTGTTTTTGTTTTCCTAAAGTCTGGATGGAGGCAAATAAAATATCTTTATTTGTATCTTTAATTTTTCCATTATAAAAACCCAAATCATCTTTCTTTTCAGGAATTACCTTTTCAAATGTTTCTTTTGTTTGTTTTAATATTTCGTTGATATGTACGATAAAAAGAATTTTCTTCGCTCCGCATTGTTTTGCATCTAAAGCTGCCAGAATTGTTTTCCCGATTCCTGTTGCCAATATTGCTATTGCTTTATCTGAACCTTCTTCTCTGGTACGGTTCAAATTTTCCAATGCTTTTAGCTGTGCGTCATGTGGTTTAATTTCACTGCCACGTTTAAGATATAAATTGAAAAGTTGCTCGTCAGCGATAAACTGTCTACGCAAGAAGTACTTTAATTTCTCCCTATCAGTACGGTCATCGCCAATACAAATTGTTTTAAATATTTTATTATTCGATTCATTTATTTTTGTATTTGATTTTTCATTGCTTTCAAAATAGATACTGTAGGTTGCATAATCTGTTCTGAGCTCCAAGGAAGGATTATTATCAGTTTCCATCCCAGAAATATATTGTTCAAAAAGTGTGCTGTAATCATCTAAAATAACCTCGAGCAACACTCGTAGGTTATTATTTTTTATTGAAGAAATTATAGATTTATCAAGCGTCATAATATAATCATTTTAATGTATTTTCAGCTTAATTTCTAGGGTAAAATGCGGTTTTCATAAGGCATTTTAAGGGCTATTTTAGCCCTAGACTTCCTTTGACCACTGCGGTACTGTCTCACTACCTAAGTAGTAATCAATGATTTCAAGCAAATGGAAGAACAATCAATTCAAGGGGTTTTAGCGCAGAACTCTATGGCTATTATGGAGCCAACTAAATACTGCCTGTATGCAAGAAAGTCGACCGAACAAGATGAGCGACAAGCATTAAGCATAGATAGTCAGCTCAAAGAGATGTTGGAACTGGCAAACAGAGACGGGCTTAATGTAGTAGATATTAGGAAGGAAAGCCACTCCGCAAAAGCATCGAGCCAAAGACCAGTGTTCAACTCTCTCATAGAAGACATTCGAGCTGAGAAATTTAATGGTTTACTTACATGGGCACCAGATAGATTATCAAGAAATGCAGGAGACCTTGGATCACTAGTGGATTTAATGGATCAAAAACTACTTCATGAAATTCGTACCAACGGTCAGAGATTTACGAACAATCCAAATGAAAAATTCTTGTTAATGATTTTGTGTAGCCAAGCAAAATTAGAGAACGATAATAAAAGTATAAATGTTAAGAGAGGATTAAAGGCAAAGATTGAAATGGGTTTGAGACCAGGAATGGCACCAACTGGATATTTAAACGAGCATAGAACTGACCGCAAAGGATATGTTCAAGTAGATACACAGAGAGCCCCAACTATTATTAAAATGTTTGAGAAAGTTGCTTATGAGGGATGGACAGGTCGACAAATATATCATTGGCTAAAACACGAGATAAGATTTACGACAAAAAATAATAAAGCCCTAGCCTTGAGTAATGTATATAGTATTCTCAAAAATAGTTTTTACTACGGTGAGGTTGAATATCCCAAAGGAAGTGGTAAATGGCACAAAGGACAGCACAAAGCATTAGTCAGTAAGGAATTATTCCAAAAGGTTAATGGGCAATTATCTAGAGACCAGATAGTTAGGCAAGTCACAAAAGAGTTCGCCTTCACCAAGCTAATGGTCTGTGGATTGTGTGGCTCAGGAATATCTGCTGAGGAAAAGTACAAACCACTCAAAGATGGCACTGTGAATCGCTATATCTACTATGGATGTTCAAGAGGTCGAGATCTATACTGCAAATCAGGATACATACGAGAAGAAGAGCTAATAAACCAATTGACACAGATTATTGATCAAATAGATATAAATGAACTTGGCATGAGGGCTAGGCTGGAAGAAGAGGTTAAAAGATACAAATTCTTTCAAAACAAAGTATTAGGAGAAAAACAAACCGACGATAGTGTCGCCGATAATGTGAATATTAGAAATTACGCTAAATATATATTAAAACAGGGTTCTATTAGCGAAAAGCGTGAGTTGCTAGGATGCCTAAAAAGTAAGATTAAGGTTGCCAATAAAAAAGTTAGTCTGAGCGTAGTGATTTAGTTAATTAATACGCAAACAAAAACACCGCCCTAAGCGGGTTTATTTTTTGTTCAAAATAAGCAAGATTATATTGACCCATCTAGGTCACACGATAATAAAGTCTTGTGGCTGGGGTACCAGGATTCGAACCTGGGATGAGCGGACCAGAACCGCTTGCCTTACCGCTTGGCTATACCCCATCTTTTGTGTGTAACTGTGGCATTATAGCAATTTCAGGGATTTTTTTCAATCTAGAAAGCTTACTGGCAAACAAAAACCCCCGCAAAGGCGGGGGTTTTGTATAAGCTAGATTATTCTGTAACCATGAGCTGACCAACCATGCCTTTGGCACGATGTTCGCCAACTGAACAGTAGAATGTAAATGTTCCAGCTTTGTCAGCAGTAAACATCACGAAATCTGTGTTTCCGGGTTGAACAGTTTTGGTTTTAACGGCAGTGTATCCTTCCAAGGAGAAATCATGAGGCATATCTTGGGCAAGCAACATGACTTTGACTTTGTCACCCTTCTTAACCTTGATTTGGTTTGGAGAAAAGGTGAAATCGTTTCCAATTAAGCTGAAAACTTTGGTACCATCTTCCATGACTGAGCCATTGGCCCATTCTTCTGGGGAATGAATAACTTCTTCGTCACTAGGTGGTGCCAGTTCGGTTGTTGTGGTTAGAGTGGTATCGCTTGCAGTCTTGTTATCATCACCATTTTGGGTGTAATAATAGGCACCAACGATAATAACAATGATCGCGATGATGATAGTCGTGATCATTGTGGTGTTTTTTGACCCTGGGGTCTGTGGGGTTTGGGAATCCATAATGCTTTGTTTCTTAATGATTTTTACTAAGTTAGTACTTTAACCTTAGCGAGGATGGCTAGAGATGTCAAAGCATTTCTGGCTTAGCTGTGTATAAAAAGAGCGCACACAATTGGGGGTCTTGTGTGCGCGGAATCGGGTGTCGGCCACGGCGCTTTGCCGTTAGCCGGGGAACTTTGGGTCCCATTTTGGATCCTCCTGGGCTGAACGCGTGTCTTTGACCTTGCTGTCAGTCATCTTGGCCGCGTTATCCTTCATCTGGGCGAGCTCTTCGATTGCCTCTCGACAGCGCCGAAGCAGAGCCGCTTTTTCCCCTGGGTCTTGGGACATGGTCAATCTCCTTCCTGCTGGTTGCCGGCGTCGAATCGGCCGGCTGTACGCTGCTCGTTTTTGGACTGATCAAGCAGTTCCTTGAGCTTGTCCATACGTGCGCGATAATCAGCCACTAGAACGATCCAGCGTTCAAGAATGGCATCGATAGTATTACTGTCCTGAGCCATGGCCTCTCCTTTCACTTGGAATCAGTGCGATCGATCATTCTACATAATTTAAGTGAAATAATCAAGCCTTTTCGCTACGACCTTTTTCGAGTAATATAACTGATATGAATCTACAGCCGAATTTTTCCTGGATTAATTGGAGTCCAGATGATATCAAAACAAAACTTAATAAAGCTCTTGAGCAGAAGCGCCAAGCATACAGCGTTCTTAAAGCCGTACCAGACGCTGAAAGGACTTTTGCTAATACCCCTTATGTTATTGAATCTTCTAACTTTGAACTTTCAGATACTGTGAGTGCTTTGGAAATTTTGTTGAACATGCATCCTGATGAAGTTATTCGCAGTGCGGCACGAAGTGCGATCGAAAGCTATCAGCAGCAGATTGTGGATATTGAGTACGACGAGTCTATATATAGAGCTGTTAAAGCTTATGCTGAGAAAAAAGAAGTGTTAGAGCCTGATGCAGCTAAGCTTTTGAAAGATATGCTTCGGGATTATCGCCGTATGGGCTTTGAATTACCGGAAGACAAGCGCGGACAACTAAAAACCAATATTAAAAAACTTGGCGAATTAGACGTGGCGTTTAGTAATAATATCAACGAGTATCAAGACCATATTACGATTTCACCACAAGAGACTAAAGGTTTGCCTCAAAATTATCTTGATCAGCTCAAAAAAGATGAACAAGGCGATTATATAGTGACTTTGGACTATCCAGATTATTTACCTTTTATGCAAAACGCGGAAAGCGAAGCGAATCGTGAACAGTTGATGCGTAAGAATTTGCATAAAGGCGGGGATAAGAACATTGAAATTTTGAAAGAGGTTATTGCTTTGCGTGATGAAAACGCTAAGCTTCTTGGTTATGAAAACCACGCTGCCTATGTTCTGGAAGAGCGAATGGCTAAGTTACCGCAAACCGTAAACACTTTTTTAAGCGATTTACTGAGTAAAGCCCGTGACCCTTATGCAAAAGAGCTTGCTGGTTTGTCTGAATTAAAACAAAAACAAACAGGGAAGTCGGATTTACTGTTTTACGATCGACTTTACTACTATAATCAACTTCGCAAAACCAAATTTAACTTGGACAATGAATTAGTGCGTGAGTACTTCCCTACCGCCCACGTTACGGAAAAAATCTTTGAGATTTATTCGAAGCTTTTGTCGGTTGAATTTGTGCCGGCAAAAGACTTGCCAGCGTGGCATCCTGATGTAAGTTGGTTTGAAGTTCGTGATTTAGATGGCACGAGCTTGGCTTACTTTGCGTTAGATTTACATCCACGTGACAATAAGTATGGTCATGCAGCAGTCTTTACAATAATCGCGGGTAGGGAAGTCGAACTTAAGAGTGATGAATATCAAAAACCAGTGTGTGCACTTGTTTGCAACTTTCCAAAAGCGACTGAAAATCAACCATCATTAATTAGCCATGATGACGTCGAAACATTTTTCCATGAGTTCGGTCACGTTATGCATGTTCTGTTAACTAAAGCGCGTTTTATTTCGCAATCGGGGACACATACCGCGCGTGACTTCGTTGAAGCTCCTTCGCAAATGCTTGAGGGTTGGGTTTGGGACAAAGCTATGCTTAAAACTATTTCTAAGCATTACAAAACAGGCGAGTCGCTATCCGATGAACTTATAGACACTATGATAGCCGCTCGCTACATTGATGCAGCGAATTTCGTGGTCGTGCAAGTCACTCAAGCTCAATTCGATATGCAATTGCATTCAGGAGTTGGTGTTGATGATCCGGCCGCGTTGCATCGTAAGCTTGTCGCAGAAAACACATTAATCCCCTTGCCCGATGACTCAATTTGGCCAGCAGGATTTGGGCATTTGATGGGCTACGATGCCGGTTACTACGGCTACATGTGGTCACGAGTTTATGCCTCAGATATGTTTACTCGTTTTCGTAGCGAAGGTTTGCTCAATGTGCAAACTGGTATGGACTATCGCAAACACATTTTAGAAAAGGGTAGTAGCGAAGAGGAGTTAAATTTAGTTAAAGGCTTTCTTGGTCGTGATCCTGACAGTCAGGCGTTTTTCGAAGACCTGGGTTTGGTATAATAAGCATAGTATTTTCTGACGATGAACTTTAATTGATTGGTTGGAATCTCGGTGACCCAAGATTTAGTTTATTTTTTGGCCTAGAATCACCCTGTTGTTGTAGAAGAGGATTCTCATCATCAGAAATGCCTCCAACACCATCAACTTCGCTTGGCGGTGCGCTTATTATAGGCGTAGAGACTTCTAAAATAGAATTTGTGGTAGCGGCAAGCTTGGTTGGTAGAGGAATACTATTATTACGTCGGTTTGGAATGTTGTAATCGGCGAAAATCTCAGTTTTACCTCCAGCGAGAGCAAGTTGTCCATTTGGAGTAACTTTGGCTTCGAGAATGCCCTCAGGGCGGCCAAACGTTTCCACGGGCAAGTTTTGATGAACCTTTTTCATAAAGGCGTTCCAAATTGGGGCGGCAACAAACACACCATCAGCGCCGCTACGTAACAAGGTGCCATCGTTGTTACCAGCCCATACACCGGCGGTTATTTGTGGAGTGAAGCCAAGAGTCCAACCATCGTGAAATTTCTGAGTAGTGCCGGTTTTAGCAGCGATAGGGCGGTCTTCAAGAATGAGCGGGGAGCGTTTACCAAAGACGAAACTACGAGCGTCGTTATCTGTCATGACGTTGATGACTTGATAGGCAGCGCGGGCATCAACAGCTTGGACATTTTGAGCTTGGTATTCTTCGAGGATTTTTCCATTTCGATCTTCAATGCGGAGGATAGAATGTGTCCCATTGTTTAACCCCCCATTTCCGATTACGGAATAAGCGGCGGTGTGTTCAAGAAGTTTAACTTCACAGCCACCGAGAGTTAGGGAAAGTCCGCAGTTATCAAACGAAGAGGTAATACCAAGTTTGCGCATTGTGTTTACCATGCTGGGAATACCGACGGCTTCTAGGGTTCGCACAGCTGAGATGTTTAAACTACCAGCAAAAGCTTTGCGCATCGAGATAGCGCCGTACTGCTTACCGTTATAGTTTTTGGGAACATATGGCTTAGCTTTGCCTTTTGCGAAGTTTTTTGAGACATCTAATACAATTGATGATGGCGCATACTTAAACTCTGGACCAAACGCAGTGAGATAGGTGTAGGGTTTCATGCTACTACCTGCTTGAAGATCGGAGATGGCTGCGTTAACGTTGGGATCGAACAAACAGTTCAGACCAGAGACGCATCCAGCTGGTTCAGCTTGGCCAAAATAATTTTTTCCGCCAACCATAGCCAGAATTTGGCCCGTCTTGGTATCCATGGCAACCAGGCTAGCGTTATGAGCGTTGTACTTGGTCGAATTCTTCTCTACACCCTCAGCGATAACATCTTCAGCAATCCGCTGAACGTTCATATCGAGCGTGGTGTAAACTTTAAAGCCACCCTCTTCTAAATGTTTTTTGTCGTAAGTTTCGTTAAGATATTTTTCTACCCACATCACAAAGTGGGGAGCGCGAAGTTCGGTTTTAGTTTTGCGGAAAACGACTTTTTCATCTGTTGCGGTAGCATATTCGTTGTGGCTGATGAACTTTTGCTCATACATGAGCCGTAAAATTTCGTTTTTACGTGTTGTTAATGCTTCGCGATTGTCGGCGCGCATATAATATGATGGCGCTTGTGGAAGCGCGGCGATGTAGGCACTTTCAGCTAGTGTTAAATCTTTAGCTGCTTTACCGAAGTATGTTTCGCTTGCCGCTTCAACTCCGTAAGCGTTTCGTCCGTACGGAATTTGGTTCAAGTACATTCCCAGGATTTGTTTTTTTGAAAATTCTTGTTCGAGTTTGATTGCCAGTAAGGCTTCTTTAATTTTGCGTTCCCAAGAACGTTCACGTGTAAGTAACGTGTTTTTGGCGAGTTGTTGAGTGATTGTGCTACCGCCTTGGCTAATTGAACGAGCTTGGAAGTTGACCCAAGCGGCACGGCCAATTGCTTCTATGGAGAGGCCGTGGTGGTTATAGAAACTTTTGTCTTCGATGGCGATGGTCGCATCGATCAAATTTTGATTGATTTCCTCTAATTCTACAGGAGATCGCTTATA
>CAYOVR010000037.1:0-11605 GCA_964407465.1 uncultured Candidatus Saccharibacteria bacterium | reverse complement strand
TCATAGAATCCTTATAAAATGGCATTCCTTTATTCTTAATAACTTTTTTTTCATCAACTAAACCAAGCATCGAAAATGATGGTACGTGATCGCTCGCGCTTCGATGAGGTGCTAAGGGTATCGTGGATGAAAACTTTTGGTGATGCCCAAAAACTTGCGAAGCAAAAACATTACTCGTGCTAACTTGTTGTCCCACTAGAGACGCTGTTAACATTCGCACTTGATCCATCAGCGATGCAACTTGCAAACGAAGTGAGCTAATGGTTTTTGAAACAATCGCAATCTCCGCGTGATTAATGAGATTCTGTGAGCTAGTAGTGTTTATTGCGCGCAATCGAATTGGTAAACCTTTTACTTCAATGGAAGCAAAAGCAAAAACATTTGGAACCTCGTTCAAGTTTCTTGCTGTTGTGCTATTCACAGTCGGTTTTGAAACTATTCGCACAGGAATTTTGTCTGCCGCAATAACCTCTTCAACTGGTTCCCCCATCAATGTCTTAACAGCCTTATCAGTTGTAATCCAGTTACGACCAATTTTTTGACCTTGTAGTTTACCTGTGCGACACAAATAACCCAGATAGTCTTGATGATATCCGGTTTGCTTACTTGCTTGAGCTAGTGATAAAATTTTGTCTTGATTTTCTTTCAAAATGAGTCTAAATTTCTAATCTCGGATGAACGATATCTCCTATAAAAAGTATAGCAACGGTTGAGTTTAAAGTCGTTTTTTCACTTTTTGGATAAGTTTTTCGGGAAATATTAGGATTGAAGCAGTAAAAGCCATTTCAAATTTCAAAACTTAATATAGAAAATAATAAAAAGACGGTTTCATACTAATACAAGCCATAATCAGTACATTTTCACCTCAATTACCAATCTTAATTATTTAGTTACGTTCCAGATAAAGAGCTTTTTGGCAGTTTATTTAGTATTTACATTATAAATAAAAAGTATATTTTATATTACTTACCTTTATGAGAAATAATTAGCACCATTTTTTAAATTTCTTTGAATATTTTTTGTCGCTTAACTCTCCACATATAACTTTTTATGTTTGACGAAAAATCATTCAATAGAGTATATTTAAATTACTATTCATTACCTACAACCATATGGCTCGAACACTATCACCTCTATCCCGTATCATCCTCCACTCATTTGAGAATAATGAGGAAAGAATGTTGCACGAAATTTATAAAGACCATGTTCAAGGGAAAAGTAAAAAGGAAATTTATAACACCCTGTACCGCTTGGTCCAACAAGAGCTCCTTGAAGTAGACGATGAGCGCTATACACTTGCCCCTGCTGGAAAACAACTTATCCACAAATTCTTTCCTAAAAAGGACGGAATTTGGAAAATTATCATCTTTGATATCCCTGAAAAGAAACGATACGTACGAACAGTGCTTCGTACTAAGCTAGAATCATTGGGGTTTAAGAAGTGGCAAAATAGTATCTGGATTTCGCCCTATATAATAGATCCTGAAATTGAACTTGAGCTAAATGAGCTTGCTAATCATTACTTTGTTAGGCTTATTAAGACAAAAGACATTAATTACACTGAAGATATAGAAAAGATCTTTACCAAATAACTTGCATAAGTTTTGACAACTAAGTTACAATGAGAGTACTTTAAAAACCAAAAATACCTGTTAGGGAATTCTAGTTAAATCCTAGAGCTGTGCCGCAACCGTAATCCTCTATTAATAGAGGCGAGCCGGGTCGCTAACTGGTAAATACAACCCCGAGCAGGAATCTCAACTTATTGTCTTTTCCTCTCGGAGAGGATTTTTTTTATGTCGGAACTTGGATTTTCTCAAGAAAATGCAGAACAGGAGTATATTGATCCAGAGTATCTTTCTATCGAGGATACTTTTGATTACGAGTCTGAGCTTGATTCGGAGTATATTCAAAGTGTCGACGAAGAAGTTGAAGAGTATTCTGCGATTGAAGCGAAGTACGATTCCATGGAACAAATCGTCACAGATATCTTTCCTGACACCGAAGGTCTTGAAGAAATTGATTCAGCGACTGAAGTTGCTTTCTTGACGAGAGAAGGTCGAGAATGGATGTCTAAGGATGAAGAAGGAAATATTGTATCTCAAACTCAACAACTTGAAGGAAGCGAATACGAAGGACTACACATAGAAATTTTAGATGAGTTGTACGAACAAGGATATTCTGTTTCAGAATATTTTGAAGGTGAAGATGAAAACACACTTATCTATTTTGCCGACTCACGAGGACGGATTAGTTTCGCCCATTACCGAAGAGTAGAAGAAGAAACTTTTGAAGAAGGCAGAGAAGATGATGTTGAACTAGACGCCAGCGAAGATGATCATGAAGAGGTTGAAGATATTTATCTTGATCTAACTCCCCTTCTTGCGGAGGGCGATGGTGTAGACAGAATCAGAGCAACGACCCAAGAAGCATTTTTTGAATCCGTTGCGGAGAGTGACCAAGATGACGAGAGTACAGAAGATATTGAACAAGCAGAACACCAAGAAAATATACCCTTAGTTTTTAAACAAAGTGAAGTCATTTCAGAAGAACCAGCGTTTGTAGCAACTACTGAACTGCCAACCGAAACGGCAACAGTTGCAACTGAAACTGTAGTAGCCACAGTTGATACACAGATAAAATCACCACCCGTTGCTATAGTAGAACAAGCGGAAAAGCCATCTGGTATTGAACTCTTTTTCGAAGATGAACCGACAGAAAACGTAGAAAATAATGCGGAAACTACTATGGTTGAAGCTGTGGTAGATCAACCTGAATCAACAATTGTTGAATCTGAAACTACTACTGAAGCAGAGATTACTATCGAAGCAATTTCACCACAAGAAGAAGCTGTTTTTGAAGTCGCACCAATAGATACTCAACCCACAGAAGAATTTGAAATACTTTCAGAGATTGCAACTGTCACATCAGGGGAAACTTCAGAAACTGTGCCGACAGCTGACCACGAACCGATCGCAGTTGAATCATCAATAGTAGAAGCTGCGATCACACTAGAAATAACAGACCAAGTAGAAGATACTACGGAGCAACAATTACCTGTTGCCGTTGCGGAAGCCACACTAGAAATTACACCAACAGTCGAAGAGCCTGCTTCAATAGATAACTTCGCCGTACCAGACGTTCAAACAGAGTCGGGCCCTGAAATATTCCTCGAAGCTATCTCTATCGTTGATACAAGCGAAGTCACGGCAGAGGCTCCGGCTTTAGCAGAACAAGACAAAATAGAGACCCCTGTTAGTGAAGAAGTTTTCGTTGAACAAGGAATTACTACAACCATTGAAACATTTTCTGTGCAAACCGAAGCTCTACCAGAAAAAGTTGTCGATAAAGATGCTAATAATGGCTCTATCGAATTAACGATTGCTCCTGAAAAAATACCTGAAACGCAAACAGTACAACCAAGACAAGATCGTGAACAACCAAACTTAGCAACTGAATCAGTAAATGCGCAATCAGAAAATAAAATCGATCAAACAATTAAAACAGAACGCATTACTACAGAACCAACGATTAGTCTTGCCGAAATTCCAGAGATAGAAACACTGGCTCCTTTAGAAGCGGAAACAAAACCAATCGAAATAAGTGAGATTATAGAACCTATCTTAAAGCCAGAAGAAGTTCAAGCAAATAAAACAGCCATCCGAGCAAATAACGAAAGTACAACAACGTCGAGAACGATAGAAAAATCAGAAACAAGGAACAACAAAACAGCTGAACTACTAGAATCGACTCCAGAAGTATCAACAGTAAGTACACTTTTTGAACGCTCTAGCAATCGCAAGACACCGTTCGCAAATAACCAAACAAGCTATTTAACTAACGATGCCATTATCTTGGAACAAGACGGTATTATTCTTCGCCAAGCAGCATAGTTATATAACTCTCTCCCATGTCCGAAAACATCAAAATTGCATATTACGACTTGAAACTTGAAGCGCTAAAAAAGCGCTTATTAGGCATAGTTGGACGAACGGAAGAATTAGAACGCCTTTCGCGCATTATTAATCGCAATTTGCAAAATAATGTTTTCATTGTGGGTCCAAAAGGGATAGGTAAAACCGCATTAATCCACGGCTGGAGTGTAGCAAACGCTAAATCACCTTTTGGAATAGTAGAATTTCAAAGCGAAAGTTTTTATGGTCTCAATACTCCTGTAGGAACATTGGTCCCCCGCTTTCAAGAAGCTTTTGAACGTTTACCAGAAAGCGTAGTTTCAATAGATGATTTTGGCAGTCTGGTCTACAACAAACCAATACTGTTTCAACATATGACGCGACTACTTAAACAGATAGTTAGTCGTAGTAAAGTTCGCCTGATTATTACAGCCACTCCTCAAGAGTACACTTGGATCACTGAACAAGATCCTGGATTTACCAGCGGCTTTGAAACTCTCTATCTTAAAAATCAATCGCCAACTGAATACGTGAACATTCTCACAAGCCAAGTACATAAGCTTTCAGCTCAAAAAAATATCGTAATACCAAACACTGTCTTAGAATTAATCGTGGCCTTGTGCAACAAGTTCACCAACTTAGGCCAGCTTCCTCAAAGCGCCATCAATATTCTTGATGAAGCTTTGGCTTTGGCAACCGTCCGAAAAAAAGCTATTACTGAACATGACATCTACCAAGTGGTAGCAGATAAGACAGGTGTTCCAATCAGCCAGCTTGAAGCTAACGAAATCGAGTTACTAAAAAAACTTGAAGTTGAGTTAAACACACAGATCATTGGACAAGGTCCAGCACTTCACACTATTACATCAATTATTCAACGAGCGAAGCTAGGTTTAAAGAATCCTAATCGCCCACTTGGTTCATTTTTAGTATTAGGTCCGTCCGGTGTTGGTAAAACCGAGACAGCGAAACTTCTGGCAGAAAAAGTTTTTGGAAAGAAAGAAAATTTCCTTCGCTTTGATATGTCCGAGTTTGGACAAGAACATTCCGCCCAACGCCTTATCGGTGCCCCACCGGGCTACGTTGGGTACGACGCTGGTGGCGGCTTAACTGATCCTGTCATGCAAGAGCCATACAGCTTAGTGTTATTGGATGAAATCGAGAAAGCTCATCCAAAAATCTTTGATATATTTTTGCAAGTTCTTGATGATGGACGCTTAACTTCCGGCAAAAATGAAACAGTCGACTTCACTCAGACAATCGTTATGGCGACTTCAAATATTGGTGTTCCGGAAATCATCAAAGGTTTTCAATCGGGACAAGACATAAGCACTCCACGCTTTACTGAAGAACACCTTATTCCAGCGTTATCCAAACATTTCCGCATTGAATTTTTAAACCGTTTCGACGCTATCCTTATTTTCAAACCTTTGACTGCCGATGACTTAATGCACATCGCTCAACTTGAGATCAAAAAAATCGAAGCTCGTGTCCAAAAACATCATATTAAATTCAATTTTGATCCCAAGATTCTTGCAGAAAAAGTTAGCGAACTTACTGATCCCCGCTTTGGAGCACGCCCGGTTAAACGCTTTATTGAAACCACTTGTGAAAACTTAATTACTCAAGCTTTATTGAAGTAAATAACCATGCCTAAACTTACCCAAGAACAAATTGACGCGCTCTATACCGAACGTATTGGACAGCTCGACACAATTAAAGACTCAATTGGTCTGAAGTTTTACTATGCCATAACTGAAAAGCTTCAAAGTGAAAAGAAAACTTTAGAAGAACTGCTAAACGTTGCTTACACGAAAAAGCAAGACCAAGATCAATACTCATTTGTGCTTGACCCTCAATTTTTTGAACAAAAATTCTTAACTAACCACAATGGCAACAGTCACACTCGGTAATAATATATATAGAGGAAAAACTACACCCATCGTGTTTAAAGACGCGGATCGTCTTCGTCACATGTATATGCTTGGAAAAACTGGTGTTGGCAAATCCACCGTTTTCCAAAATATGTGTTTGCAGGACATTGTAAACGGGCATGGCGTCTGCTTTATTGATCCTCACGGAGAATCTATTGATTGGTTAGTTCAACGCATTCCCAAAAGCCGTCTCGAAGACGTTATCCTTTTCGACCCTAGTGATACCGACTACCCACTTGGTTTTAATTTACTCGAAGCACGCACTGAGTCGGAAAAAGACTTTTTAGTTTCTGAGTGCATTCAAATTTTCTACAAACTTTTTGATCCCGATAACACCGGCATTATTGGTCCTCAGTTCGAACATTGGTTACGCAACGCCGCCCTTACTGTGATGGCCGGTCCGGAAGGTGGAAGTCTTTTAGAAATTCCCAAGTTATTCGTCGATCGCAAATTTGAAATGTCCAAAAGAAAACACGTAACAGACCCTATGATTCAGGAATTTTGGAGCAAGCAAATGGCGTCAACAAGTGATTTTCACAAATCAGAAATGTTAAACTACTTTAGTTCAAAGTTTGGACACTTCCTAAATAATGAATTAATGCGCAATATTATCGGACAACGAAAAAATGCTTTTCATTTTTCTGAAGCTATTGCACAAGAAAAAATTGTGCTGATTAATTTGTCCAAAGGTAAAATTGGCGATCTCAACGCTCAAATGCTCGGACTCATAGCCGTTGCCAAAATTAACGCTGCGGTTTTGCAACGTGCTAATATTGAGACCAAAGATCGATACCCGTTTTACTTATATGTCGACGAGTTCCAAAACTTACTCACTGACACTTTCGTAACCATGCTCTCTGAATCTCGAAAATATGGACTCGGTCTCCACTTAACCAACCAATACTTTTCTCAGTTACCCAAAAAGATTCAAGACGCAATTTTGGGCAACGTTGGAACAATTATGTGTTTTGGCGTAGGGATGGAAGACGCGGAACGACTGGCCAAAGAATTTGAACAATTTTCCAAAGACGACTTTATCAATCTCGAACGATTCAACTTCTACATTAAACTAATGATCAACGGCAAAACCAGTATTCCCTTTTCCGGAGTAAGCCTGCCGGAAAGTACTGCTCCTAGCCCAAGCACTAAACAAGCTATTACCACACTTTCCAGAGTCGCCTACGGACAGCCAAAAGTCCTAGCCCAAACGACCATTGCCAACCGTCTAGAATAAATATGGTATACTGTAAATAATAATACTTAAGCGAAACACGAAGATGACAAAAACGAACAAAATCATCCTTGGATTAGCAGTACTAGCCGTAGCTATTGGTGCGGCCATGTATTACACTGCCACCAAAGATGAACAAGATTTAGCTGGTAATAACCAAACTGGATCTGAACAAAATGGCGTTGGTGACACCATAAGCAATGGTATTTCGTCTATCAAAGATGCCATGTCAAAAGGTCAAACTCTAGAATGTGAGTACAGTGACGCTCAGAACCAAAAGTTTATTTCCTACGTCAAAGGAGATAAAGTTCGCTCGATCATACAAAACCCATCAAGCCCATCAACACCAAGCAACTTCTTGCTTAACGGGACAACAATGTACATGTGGCCATCTGGTGGACCAAACCAAGGTTTCTCAATCACCATCGATGAAGAGACCACAAAAAAAGCTCAAGAACAAACCCAAGGAGCTGGTGATGTCGACAAAGCTACAAACACAGACTTAGTTGGACAACTGGAAACTTACAAAAACAGTTGTAAGCAAAGTTCCGTTGATGATAGCTGGTTTGAAAAACCAAGCAACGTCAAATTCCAAGACTTTAGTTCTATCTACGGCCAATAAAAATCTATTGATAAAAAAAACTCCCGTCCGCTAATTGCGGATCGGGAGTTTTTTTATTATTTCTTTACAACAACGTTAGAGGGTTTTCCAGCTATAAAGTTTTTGATGTTTTCTACGGAAGTTTCAAGAATCCTTCGCAAAGCTTCCACCGTTTGAGCACCCATATGTGGTGTGATAATGACATTATCCATGTGCATCAATTCGTGATCCGCAAGCGCAGTTTGAAGTTGTTCCAACTTTGGATGTCCGTTTGATAGGATATTCAACTCATCTATAACGAAACCTTCTTCTTCAAGAACATCGAGACCTGCGCCAGCTAAGACACCACTTCGCAACGCCTCAACAAGTCCCACAGTTTCAACCAATCCACCCCGAGCCGTATTAATCAAGTAACTCCCTTTTTTCATTTTCATTATATTCTCGCGGTTTATAAGGTGATGAGTTTCCGGCATATATGGCACATGCAACGTTGTGATATCAGCAGTTGCAAGCAGTTCATCTAAACTCATGTATTTAAATCCATATTCGGCGGCTAATTTTTCGTTTGGAAAAGGATCATAAGCAATTACTTCCATCCCAAAACCTTTTGCAATTTTGATGGTATATGTTCCAATATGACCGGTGCCAATTACGCCAAGAGTTTTACCTTGCAAATCGAAACCTTGCAAGCCCTCGAAGCTAAACAGGCCCTGTTCCTTCACGCGATGCGCTCCTAAATATAGTTTTCTAGATAACGCTAAGATAAGTGCAAACGCTAACTCAGCTACAGTGTTTTGACCATACGCTGGCACATTACTTACCACAATACTTTTTGCGGCTAAAGCGTCTAAATTAACGTGATCAAACCCAGTAGTGCGTGTAGCAACCAGCTTCATATTAGGCAAGTGTTCAACCACTGCTGGTGTTACTGGTGAGCCAGTAAACATTGAGAGAATCTCTGTGCCGGCATCTGGAAGATCGCTATCGGAAAACTTTCCAGTAAAAAAACTTAACTCATGATCAGCGAGTTGTTGTTTGATATATTCTTGATCAGTTTCTGCAAGTTCGTAAAATGCAATTTTCATAGTTTTTGGATTAATGGTTAGTCGTTTAAGAAGATAAAGAAATCGGAGACGTTACTTCCAGTTTTTCCAGTAAAAACCAGATCGCCCGTGGTTTCAAAAAAGTGATAGCTGTCATTGTTCTGGAGATAGTCCTCTGCCACAAGCCCCCGACTCTCAGCTTTCTTTTTGGTATAACTATCTGCAATTGCGCCCGCGGCATCGCTATGATCGAATCCATCTGAGGCAAGAGGGACAAAGACCTGACCTGGCTGCAGTTCTGACAATACTGATAGAGCCATAACCTGACACCGTCCTTCTAATCCATGACCTTGAATTTTTACCGTCGCTTCGCCGGCACCAACTAAGCAAGTTTTTGGCTGAGCGTGTTTGAGAATATCACGAGCTACTTCATTTGCATTTCCCTGATACTGGGTTGAATAGACTTGAGTCTTCCATCCTAAATCAATCGCCGCTAAACGCATCGCCTCTACCGCAAATTCTGGAGAAAGCAACAGTACATTATAAACTTTTTCAAAATATTTATCGTCTTTCGGAGTTTCGATCAACGAGCACGAGGGCATATTACAAAGTTCAAGAATATTATACTTTTTTAAAATTGCAGCGGCATCACCGGAAGTTGTAGTATCTTTTACTGTGGGACCGCTCGATACAACTCCCATATCATTTCCTGGGACATCGCTAAAAATTAAACTTAGAACTGTTGCTGGATAACATAGCTTTGCTAAATTACCCCCTTTGACTTTACTAATATGTTTACGAACAGTATTTAACTCTTGAATAGAAACACCTTGTTTGGTTAGCTGCGTCACAATATTCGTTTCAATATCGCACGTAATATCATTAGGGTAACAAAGCAAGCTACTCCCTCCACCACTAACCACAAAAATCACCAAATCGTCTTTATCTGAATTTTCAACAAGCTCAAGTAACTGCTTGGTCGCTGCAACATTAACTTCCGTTGGAAAAGGATGAGTTCCTATCTTGCACGTAATGTTACCAAGATCACCTCCCACTAAATCTATGACGAAACCACAAGCAATCATTTTACCGAGTTTTTGTTGTAAAGCTTTGACACTTAAAAATGCGGCTTTACCAAATCCAATACAAGTTATCTTTTTATAATCTTTCAGCTTAAACGAGTTGCCTTGGATGTTTAAAACTGTGGTTTTTTCATCGTACTCGACTTGTTCAGCAATCACGAGCTCTGGATCTATGGCAGAGTATGCAGCATCTGCGATTAGTAAAGCCTGTTTACGTAATGGATCAATTTTTAGTTCGTCGAAATTTGTAATTCTCATGGACTCATTTTCCTAAAGACTCGCTTCAACCAAAACGGCGCGGTAATTAGGGCAAGTATAATCAAACCGACAATCCCCACCATCCACCAAATTGTTGATCCACCCACAGGCTTTTCTTGAGTCGTTGCTGAAGTTGCGTCATTGCTTGTTAAGCTACCCTCGGTTCGGATCGGTAAATTTTGATTTTCACTTTCGCCACTACCACTACTAGACGCATCACCTCTCTCATCTTCTGGAACCACATTCAAAGAATCAAAATCTTTTGGCTTTTGAGTTGTCCCAGGCTCTGGCAGCGGAGCATACTCGCCACTTCGTGGAATTTTATCGTACCACTGTTGTGCACGAGCATAGAGCGGCATACTAAGAATCGCCGCACCTAAACCTATTAAAATGAAAATTCGGAAAAAAAGATTATACATATTAATCTGTACTCCAGCTTAGTTGTTGATAGCCGCTTGTCGATAATGGAAAACTTGGTGGTGGGCCATACAACAAGTTCGCGTCGTATGAATAACTTCTCGTCGCAAAACCTGAGGTACCCCAATAAGTCGCGGCCTGACCATAACTCGAAATCGAACCGTAAACTGTTAAAGTTCCTTTCAGAGAACCACTAAAATGATAACGTTGAAAACTACCGTTTTGAGCAATGAACGCGGCATTAATTTCTAAATTATTTGGCACGAAGTAAGTCATGAGAATATCTTTTTGACCAATTAGACCGAGAACATCGTCACCATCTTTGGCCGCGTAAACTAAATTATTTGGAATCAAAATGCTTGGCGCTGTTGATGGATTATACGGAAGCGTCGCGGCAGCAAGTATAGCTCGACCATTAACCGTTCCCTCAACCCACGTTCGATCCTCTATATAGATCAAACCATTGGCAGGCATCGCGCATGGATAAGGATTACAAACTGTAGTTTGCTCACTACGATTTTGGTAATCAATGTTTTCAGAATGCGACTGACCACTTACATCTGTCCCCGTAGCATGGGAGCGCAACGAAGTAACTTTATACACCCGAAACGTGCCATTGCTCAAAAAAACAATCGAATAACCAGACGCGTTTGAAGCAGGTAAATATAATCCCCCGCTTTGAGCGCTGGCTTTTATTGTCGCCAAATCTGAAGTAATCGAAGAGTAATCAACGTTTGGCACAGGATAAGTCCAAAAGGCTTGGGTACTCGCGGCCGCTGAACCCCAAATTCCATTTTTAGTTTGAGTTGGGCTACATCCTGTCGCGGAAGTACAAGAATAAGTTGCACGCGCAGAGTTAACCGGAGCTAAGGCCGTGCCATCGTAATGAACACCGCCATTAGAATGGAATTCACCATAAAAGGTACTGGCCGCACCAACCCAAATATCACTGTTGGTTAAAAATCCATACTTGGCCAAACTTGGAATCCCATAACGAACCGTAACTGTACGTGTAACTTGAGGCTGTGCCAATGTCCACCCAGTGGATTCAATCGTCACAATAGTTGAACCGATTGGTGGTGGAGTGATCTCCAAGCTATATCTACCGATAACCTCTTGTGTATC
>CAYOVR010000036.1:9397-12086 GCA_964407465.1 uncultured Candidatus Saccharibacteria bacterium | reverse complement strand
TCATAAAACCTTCGTCGGTAGCCAGCTTCTCTAAAAAAAGACTCCCAACTGTGAGTCTTTTTTAGTATATGAAATAATTTTTGCTATGTTGCGCGGATGGTTTGTGTTGTTAAGAAAACCATCGGAGCGGAGCGACTGGTTTTAGTACAATACAAACCATCCGCGTCACCTGAAAACTATTTTAGATACAAGTTTTTGTTGCGGACATGCTCATCGAAATTGCGACTATAGACCACTTCTCCGGATGGTTGCTTGTGTAGGAAGTAAAAATAATTGGTTTTAATTGGATGAAGCACCGCTTCCAAGCTTGATAATGATGGATTGCTAATCGGTCCGGGTGTTAAGCCAGCATGCTCGTAAGTATTATAAAGTGATTCAACATCTAAATCTTCTAAGGACGGTGAAGCAACTCGCTTACCAGTCGCATAGTTTATCGTGGCGTCACTTTGTAGAGCTTGTCCAATACCCAACCGGTTGTAAAAGATACCAGCTACAGTCCGACGTTCTGTGTCTAAGCGTTCACGAGAGTCCGCGGTCCCCTTTGAGACATCACGCCCTGTCTCGCGCTCTATTATGGAAGCAAGAGTGACCAGTTCATAAATAGTCATGCCCCGCTTCCCGTTTATCGATAAATTCTCGTATCCTGAAATAATAAAAACACCGTTAGCGTTTGGCTTAAGACTACCTTGCGCTTGAGCAAAGCGAACCTCAAAACCACCTAACATTCGTTCAATAATTTCTTCTGAAGTGCTTGTTGGTGCGAATAAATAAGTATCAGGGAACAAGAAACCTTCAAGCGAGCTTTTGGCTGGTTTACTTTTCAAAAAATCATACTCAGAAGCTTCAAAGTTCTTCACTGCTTGTTCAAAAGTCGCCTTTGGAATTCCCAGTTGTTTCTCAATAGATGTGGCGACCTCGGAGATGGCTAGACCCTCAATTATAGTGACTTTGGTATCAGGAACCACAGCAATGGGTTCCGGGGCTCTGTGGCGCCTCTGGATAGCGTACAAGGCTCCTCCGACGAAGACTATAGTCACAAAGAATAGTGTGATTGTCACTAAAAAAAGACGTTTATGCATGGAGGTAGTATACCATATTCCAAGCAACGTCTTTCTTCTAAGTTTATTGTCTAACCAGCGATAATTTTCAAATGAACCATTCGCTTACGTCCACCATCTAATTCAACAAAAAAGACGCTTTGTTTTTCACCAAATAATATCTTACCACCATCTATAATTAAAGTCTCGGAGGAACCAAGTAAGAAAGCTTTGACATGAGCATGGCCATTAGATCGTTCATCGAGGGCTTTTGTCTGACGCAATTCAAACAAATCATGGCTGTAACTAATATCCACAGGAGCAATGCGAAACAAGGTTTTCATAATATCCTGGAACAATAATGGCTCATTGTGATTGATACGGATAGCCCCAGTAGTGTGCTGACTATACACGACAACCATACCGCTAATTACACCCGAAGTCGCCACAACATCTTTTATTTGCTGGGTGATATCGACTAATTCAAATTGCTTTTTTGTTTCTAACTCAATCGTTATAATTTTTGTGTCCATGTGATTTGTATTGCTTTAAGTATAGCATTTCATATGCTTTTGTAAAAATACAAATATCAACAAACAAAAACAACCCCATGTGGGGTTGTTTTTATATACTACTTAAAGAATTGCGTCCTTGGCTGCTTTTGCCAAACGGAACTTTACAACGGTCTTAGCTGGAATAGAAATCGATTCACCTGTGGCAGGATTGCGGCCCATACGAGCTGGACGATTCTTCTTCTGAAGCTTACCGAGTCCTGGAAGAGTAAACTCACCAGTTTTCTTTGTTTCTTGATATGCCATGTTCACGAGAACTTCTAGCATTTCTGCTGCTTCTTTACGAGTCTTACCTAATTTTTCTGCAAGACCCAACAAGAGTTCTGACTTAGTCATTGTCTTTTTTTCCTTATGCTTGCCAATCTCTATGATGACAAGGGAATTAAATTGTTTGCAACCCAGACTTACCATGGATAGTGATCAATCTAGGCCGTGCTTAATCTGCAATCATTATATACAGCAAACCCCTTATAAATCAAGGATTTTTTGGCACTTGTCAACAGTTTACCCTTATTTTATTTGATGATTCTCAGCCTCTCCCCTATTTCCCTTATATTTATAACCTTTTTTGTTTTGCTATCTATGCAATTTCAGTTTTAGAACTTCTTTCTCCAAAAGCGAGACTCGTTCCCGAACATCATAAACCGTTACCAGTTCTTCAAACCGTTCATCAATCCAACCCTGCTGAACTTCAAAAGATTCATGAACATAGGCTTTCAGTTCATTAGTTTGTTCGACAAATTTTCGATCAACGACATCAAATCTCTGGTCAATCGCATCAAATCTCTGGTCAATGCTTGTGAATTTTTGATCATGGCCATCAAGCCTTTGGTCAACTTTTTCAAGTCTCTGGTCAACTTTTTCAAATTTTCCATCCAAATACTTGGTAAGATTTTCTATGCTTTTATCAAAATATTTTTTAGTAATTTCCATGTCTATAAATTTAGTACAGTCAGTATAGCATGGCCATATCAAGTTAAACTAAAATAGTTATAAATTATTGATAAAACAAAAACCACCCATCTCTGGGTGGCTTTAAAAATGTATAGTTTAACGTTTTGCCCACTGTGGAGCACGACG
>CAYOVR010000036.1:0-9387 GCA_964407465.1 uncultured Candidatus Saccharibacteria bacterium | reverse complement strand
AAAAAAGACCATTAATATAATATATAACGGTCTTTTCTGAAAAATGTTTCAAATATTCTTTTAACGCTTTGCCCATTGTGGAGCACGACGAGCGCCGCGCAAACCTGGCTTCTTACGTTCTTTCTTACGATCATCACGAGTAAGCATTCCGTTCTTCTTCAAAATAGAACGAAGATCATCACCCATAGAGCCTAAAGCTTGAGCAATACCATGCTGCAAAGCTTGAGCTTGAGCGACGATACCACCACCATTGATAGTAGCGTTAAAGTGGAAATCGTTACCAAGACCAGTAAGTTGGAAGGGTTTTAAAATAGTGTCGCGGTAAATCTGGTGAGAGAAATAAACTTCAAGTGGCTTACGGTTAACGTTAATTTCACCGGTACCACCAAATACACGGACGTTAGCAATAGCGGTCTTGCGTCGTCCTGTAGCAAAAACATACTTTCCCTTAACCAAAGTTGGTTTTTCGAAAGATGGAGCAACTGTGGCTTCAGTAACAGCCATTGCATCCAAGACGACTTCTTCAGTCTTCTTTGGAGCATGAGTAGCAGCTTTAGCAACTGGTGTTTTTGCAGTCTTTGCAGCAACCTTTTTCACAGGTGCTTTTACTGCTTTCTTAGCAGCTGGTTTGGTTGTAGTAGTCTTCTTTTCCATAAAATTATTTACCTATTGCGTAGGTATGCTCAGTACCCTTTACTGTTTTGAGGCGAGCCATCATGGTTTTGCGGAATTTAACTTCGTCAAGCATCGAAAAGACAGCTTTCTTCAAAACTTCTTCTGGCTTGTCCTGCATTACGTCTTTCAAAGCTTTAGTCTTAAGTCCACCAAGATAACCGGAGTGAGTGTAATACTTACCCTGATCGAGTTTGCGACCAGTTAGCTTAAGCTTATCTACGTTAATAGCAACAACGAAATCACCCATATCCATATGAGGAGTGAAGTCGCGCTTGTGCTTACCACGTAAGAAGTTAGCGATCTGAGTAGCAACACGGCCAAGAGGCTGGCTGGAAGCATCAATCTGATGCCAAGCTCGAGTTACGGTTTTAGGAATAGTAAGTTTTTGAGTCTTCATACAGTTATTCTACAAATTCAACCACAGCCTTAGACTGACCGCTCTGGGGATGGGTTAACTTAATAATGCGCACATAACCACCGGTTCGTGCTTTAAACTTTGGACCAAGTACTTCAATAGCTTTGTTAGCAGCGTTGCGGGTCAATTTAGACAAAAGCTGGCGACGGTTATGAAGAGTGTCTTCCTTAGCACGAGTAATCAACTTTTCTAAATGTGGCTTAAGAGCACGAGCGTTGGCATAGCCGGTTTCAATACGTTCATAGAGAATCGCTGAAGAAGCCAAAGCACGCATCAATTTGCGACGCTGGTCCATTCCTCTACCAATTTTTTTCTTCTTTAAATGTCTCATGGCTTCTTAAATAATTCTATTAACGCTTAAGGACTTCCATAATTTCAGTAATTGTCTTTTCACCCAGACCGGAAATGTTATTGATCTGATCATCAGATAAAGCTCTTAGAGCTTCGACTGTCATGATGTTGTTCTTCATCAACGCATTTTTGGCACGATTGGAAAGCTGTAATTCATCAAGGCTGGTACCACCTTCGACGACAGGAGCGTCTAACATTGGAGCTTCGTCTTCTGAGTCAACTTCTTCAAGAGAAGCAGTAACTGGGGTCTCTTCTGTAACAACACTTCGGTTAAACATCATGGTAAAGTGATCTACCAAAATGTGTGAGGCAATGTCCATAACTTCTTCACCGCTGATAGAACCGTCTGTTTCAAGGGTCATGCTCAACTTGTCGAAGTTAGTAATCTGACCAACACGAACATTAGTAACATCAAAATATACTGACTTCACTGGGGTGTAGATAGCATCGATGGACAACATGCCAACTTCGTTGTGCTGAACTTCGCGAGCTTCTACCGGAACATAACCACGACCCTGTTCAATAATTAATTCCATATCGAAATCGGAATTTTTGTTGTCCAAAGTTGCAATGTGCAAATCTTTGTTGATGACCTGAACTTGATCTGTCTCTTCGATATTTGCAGCAGTAACCACGCCTTCGCCTTTGGCTTTCAAAGACAAACGAACTGGCTCATTGCTGGCACTCTTTAAACGAAGTTGCTTTAAGTTCAAGATGATCTGGATCACGTCTTCCTTCACATTTGGAATGGTGGAGAACTCGTGGTCTACAAACTTGATCTTAACTGCAGTGACTGCAGCGCCCGGCATGGACGACAAGAGTACGCGACGAAGCGCGTTACCGATAGTAACACCGTAGCCAGGATAAAGTGGCTCTAGCGTGACACTGAACTTATTGCCCTCTACGTGTTCAACACGTGCTGGATGTGGTAATGGAATAGCTTCCATAATAACCCCTTTATTAATAGCTGACGTCAACCCTTAGTCTTGCGTGATCAGCGATTAATGATTAAATAAATAGATAAAATAAATTGGAACCTAGATTCTGCTGTAATGTTCAACGATGAGCTGGGTGTTGATAATGTTCTCAATCTGTTCTGGAGTTGGAGAAGATAAAACCTTACCGGTCATATCTTTTGCTTGAACATCGAGCCATTCCTGAGTCTTAACACCCTTCATCTTCTCTTTCATAGCTTGCATGTACTTGCTCTCTTGCTTGGTGGTGCGAACCTTAACTGAATCACCAGGCTTGGTAGCGTAAGAAGGAATATCAACTTTCTTTCCGTTAACTTCGAAGAAACCATGATTGACGAGCTGTCGAGCTTGAGCTCGTGTTTCAGCAAAGCCTAAGCGGTAAACAACGTTGTCTAAGCGAAGCTCTAAGAGTTGAAGAAGAATATCACCCGTGACGCCTGTCTGCTTTTTAGCTTTATCAAAGTAGCGCAAGAACTGACGTTCTTGAACACCATAATTGATTTTAGCCTTCTGCTTTTCGCGAAGCTGTAAGCCATATTCTGACATACGAACGCGGCCTTGGCCGTGCTGGCCAGGAGGCGTGCTACGCTTTTGCAAAATGCGAGCGTCCTTAGCGGTGAAAGCCATGCCAAGGCGTCGAGCTTTTCTAACTTTTGGTCCTGTATAACGCATAGGTGAAAATTAATTAAACGCGACGGGCTTTCTTAGGGCGAACTCCGCCATGTGGAGTTGGGGTGCGATCTTTGATAGTAAGTACAGTCAATCCGGATCCTTGCAAAGCGCGGATTGCGGATTCACGTCCGCTGCCTACGCCTTTGATCATGACATCAACTTCTGCTAAACCACGATCCTTAACGCGAGCCAAGACATCTTCCATAGTTTTACCACCAGCGTATGGAGTGGATTTCTTAGAACCCTTAAATCCAACTTTACCAGCAGTGGCCCAAGCCAAGATGTTACCAGCTGTATCAGCAACACTAACGATAGTGTTGTTGTAAGTAGAAGTAATATAGATAATCCCTTTGGTTATCTTTAACTTCCCTTTGCGCTTCTTACCAGGCTTGATCTTGCTTGCAAGATCAGCGGCTTCGCTAGCGGCAACTGGGTCAGGAGTAGTTTCAATTGTAGGATCGATTTGTTCGTCAGCCATAAATGTAAATATTAGGTCTTATCAGATGACTTCTTGCGTCCGGAACCTGCGGTCTTACGAACGTTACCATGACGAGTTCGGGAATTAGTACGAGTACGTTGTCCACGTACTGGTAAACCACGCATATGACGAATACCGCGATATGCATTAATTTCTTTGACTCGTTTGATGTTCAATAAAATCTGTTGGCGAAGAGTACCTTCAATCTTGTAGCTCTTTTCAATAAATTCGCGGAGCTTGTTCAATTCATCTTCAGACAAATCTTTAGTGCGGGTGTTTGGATCAATCTTCGTAGCGGCAAGAATATCTTTAGACAAAGACCAGCCAATACCGAAAATATACGGGAGAGCCGCTTCGATACGCTTTTCATTTGGAATGTTTACACCAGCAATACGTGCCATAAAGGAATTTAGTTTAATTAAGCTCTGAACAGCCGGGACTAGCCTTGGCGCTGCTTATGCTTTGGAGTTTCGCAGATAATATAAATTCGGCCAAAGCGTTTGACGACTTTGCACTTCTTACACATAGGTTTTACGCTTGCTCGAACTTTCATATATAAATCTTTTAAATTAACGTAGACGTCTTATAATTCTACCCTTTTGCAAATCGTACGGCGTCATTTCAAGAAGAACCTTGTCCCCTGGGAGGACACGGATCTTATGCATGCGCATTTTTCCGGCCAAATGGCCTAAAACAATTTGTCCTGAATCTAATTCGACGCGAAAAACAGCATTAGGCAAACTTTCGATTACTTTGCCTTCTAGTTCAATGGTCTGCTTATTTGAGTCGTTTCCAGCCAAATTCGTGCGTTCTGTTTGCTAAAGAGAGATTAGTAAAGCTTCATTATTTTAACATAATTCTAAAGAATGTCAAGGAATTATAGTGAATACTTGACTAATTCTTAGATTTGTGGTCTGTTAAAATAATCTTATTTTGCGCTTTTGATTATTACTGCAATTTTAAGTCGATTTTTTGCTTAAATCGAGGGATGCTGCTTTGCCAACTTGGTGATAAAGCGATGTCTACACGCTCAATTTGCTCATTAGCAAGGAGTATTTCACTTGCCTGCTCTTTGCTCTTCCCGACAATAGAACTAGTAATATTGGTGACATCAACTTGACCAATAGCCTGAGACTCATAATGCACTGTAAGTCGCATGACACCTGTGGCAACGTCTAAATCCTTGATTATGTAGGAAACCACATCTTTCGAGGGTTCTTGCAAATTGACGCTAGCCCCAAGCGTATTGAGAATACGAGAGCGAAGCATGGTCGCTAGATCTAAAGAGCTAAAGCCAAGACCACTTATGGCCACTTTCTGAATAGCTGTAAATGACTGGGCTTCAGTCCCCGCTTGAGCGCTTGGCACAAATTCTGAAGCTGTGGCTGTAAATGCTTGGTCTGGAAGTGTAATGTTGCTGGCTTTTAGTTCATCACGAACTTCTTGAACGGCCTGAGCGCTGAGCTCGCTCTGAGCTCTTTTCAAATCTTCTTCAGTAATCGTGGTTATAAAGCGTGAGCTTCCACCAACAATGGCTGACTCAACCACTGCATACAACGCTTGGGGCTTATTTCCAAAAACTTGGTTTGTAATTTCCAATCGGGTCCCAGCTGGGACGTTGAAAGATTCCCCGCCTTCCGAAGCTTCTACCTGAGCGACATTAGGAGTCGAGGTTGTGCTTGGTGAAGTGCGAACATTACTTTGATCTGTTTTAAACTTATAAGTTTTAGTACCCAATGTAAGAGTTGTCGTAGCTGATCTTAAATTCAAAGGTGCTCCGCTGAAATTGTAGACTTTAACTGAGCCTGCGGACTTTGTTCCAACATCACGTTTACCTTCTGTATCAAACTTCTTTTCAACAACTACTTCTTTTTGAACCCGGGTTGATGGTAAGGAAAGTCGGCTTTGATCTGGACCACTAACCGCACTAGTTACGGATACATCAACGTCACGAGAAACTGGCTGAGTTTTTGCATAAACTGTAATGTCAGCTGATGGCAATATAACAAAAACAAGTAACAATCCTACAATCACAGCCAATCCGATGAAACCGATTAAAAATCGTTGCATGTTATTGGTTCGGCGAGCAGGTTCAAGTTCTTGGGCAATCTCTGGCTTAAATAAATTATGATTTCTTGACTTGACCGGCATCGGTGGAAAAACCGTGTCCTTAATGGCCACGCTCGCGGCAGGGATCATAGCAGCAACTCTTTGCACTGTGCGCTTAGGAGCCTCTAAAGGCGAAGTTCTTTCCGTAGTTCGTTTACGAGTAGTCGTAGTGCGCGTTGGTGCGGCTGTTCTCACTTTGGTTGGAGCTCGTTTAACTGCTGTTGCAGCAGCACGAGGACTCATCCGAATATCGGCTGAGCTCTTTGGACCATTATTCTTAGACAAAAACTTTAGTTCAAAACCGGCTTCTTTGGCATAACTCTGCCCCATCTCATCCATGGTCATGATATACAAAGTCTTACCAATCATATCAGCTTGCTTTTTGAGCAAACGAAGATTGATGCTGTCGGAAAATAACAAGCTCTTTTTCGGAACAACTAAAACCACCTCATCGCTAGCTTCACGCTTTAGGCGGGTGGTGATTTTTGATATATCGTCTTCTAAATTGAGATAAATGCTTTTAACCATACGTAGAACTATTGTAACGGGCTAACCCTGCGGGGTCAATACTCTAAAATAAGCCCTTAAATTCTAGGCGTTTATTAAAACTAATGTGCTTTCCCGATTCAACCTGGGGCTGATCAAAAGCGTTTACCCCGCGAAGCAATGAACCATAGACTGCAAAGAGCTGCCAGAACGCCAAGAACCGTCCCATTTCCTTAAAATTTCTCCCGTGAACATTTAAATGAACCAATGGGATCCCTTTGATGCGGGCATCTTCGATTGTGCCCTCTAGTTCAAACTGAAGCGATTTCGACAAAGGAATATTATTTAGAAGATGTAATTCCTGTTCTTTGTAATGAACGCTTTGTATTTTTGGGGGAATAAGAGTTGCTAAATCGTGATCAAATGCATCTTGGCCGATGAAAAAGCCAATCAAGTTTTTACGGCCACCGATAAATCTTTGTGTAGTATGATGCTGCGACTCTGGACCCTCATGAGCAAAATAAGCTTGACCGAGTTCGCCCTTACCAAAACTTTCGTGACAAAGTTGAACAATCAACTGACTAAAAGGAAAGAGATAGTGAGAATAGAACGGCATGAACACGCCAAAATAATTATGGTCGCGCTCGAGTTGCCATAAAATACTGGCTGCGCGCCATGCTAAATTATTTTGGCTGAATTGCTGATAATACTCTTGTGCGCCTTTGTACATCTCTTTAACGTCAAAGCCACAAAGCGCTGCGGGAAGCAAAGCCACTTCGGTCATACCCGTATATCGCCCGCCAATCTCTGGGTGGGGCACCATCTGTGCTTTCATTCGCAAACCAATTTCATACAACGGTGTGTCTTGTGAAGTAATGACCATCAACTTAAACTGCAAAAAATGCATCAGTGCTTCGAGTTGAGTTACAGTCTCCCCCGACTTACTAATTGCAACCACCAAAGTATGCTCTGGCGACAACTTTTGCTTCAACTGAAAAATATAATCAGGATCTGTGGTACTCAAAAAGTGAACCCGAAGTGTTGTCGCATCTATTAAAGCATTATACAAACCGTAGAAGCTGTTAATGCTGCCACCATGAGCAACAATCACAATATCGCTATACAATGCGCACTCACTTTGAATTCGTTCAATAAACTTCCACTCTGGCGTGTACGACAAAAACGGCGGCTGAGCATCTGTGGCAATCGAAGCCTTAAACTCTTCTGGTTCAGGGCAATTGTAAAATTTTAGTTCCACTTTTGTTTTTGTTTCTTAATTTGCTTAGTCTTCGATAACTGCTTTGATTCTTCTAGTACCAGCAGAAATAGATTCTTCTTTAGTAATTTTGAACGTGCCAATTTGACCAGTGTGTTCAACGTGAGGCCCGCCACAAAATTCCCGACTGATAACTTCTTCGGTTTTTGGATCTACAATTGAGTAAACAGACACAACGTCGTCATATTTTTCACCAAACAAACCGATAGCGCCGAGCTCGCGAGCTTTTTCGTACGGCATCATGTCTTTTTTGACTGTAGCGTCACGCTTAACCCAGTCGTTCACTAAATCTTCAACTTCCTTTTTTTGGCCATCAGTCATTTTATGAGCATAAGTAAAATCAAAACGAGTACGCTCTTCTGTGATGTTACTCCCCTTTTGCCAGACCTCTTCACCCAAAACCTCGCGCAAGGCTTTGTGCATCAAATGAGTCGCGGTATGATATCGCACCACTTTATCGCTGTTACTGGCTAAACCACCTTTAAACTCACCAGCACTTGCGGTGCGAGAGAGGTCTTGATGTTTTTTAAACTCAGACTTAAATTCTTCCTCGTTAACATTCTGACCAGCCGCTTCAGCGAGTTCTTTAGTTAACTCCCAAGGAAAACCAAATGTCTGATACAAATCAAAAGCGTTTGTTCCAGTAATTTTATCGTTATCTTTAAAAACTTTTTCAAACTCTTTCAAACCTTTTTCTAACGTTTTTACGAATTTCTGTTGCTCACCTTCGATAGTTTGAAAAATATGTTCAGATTTTTGAACTAACTCTGGATAAGCCTGAGCGTAACTAGCCACAACCTTACCAATTAAGGCTTCCAACCAATGCGGTTGTAAGTTAAGCAGTTTCGCGTAAACCATAGCGCGACGAAGTAAGCGACGTAGAATATATCCGCGATCTTTATTAGATGGCTCAACCCCATCAGACGCAATGAACACAGAGGCGCGCACATGATCAACCACAATACGAGCTTTGCGAACTTCATCATTCGTCATGATTTCTTGTGACAGCGCTAAGACTTCAAACATCGGAGCAAAAAGCTCAGTATCATAAACTGAAGTTTGACCATTTAGCACGGTTAAAACTCGCTCAAAACCCATACCGGTATCAACGTTTGGCTTAGTTAATGAAATGAGCGTACCATCTTCCTTCCGTTCAAATTGCATGAACACATCATTCCATATTTCTACCCACCGCGGCTCATTTACGTCGTACTGGTCGGGTGGAGGTGTACCATCATCAATCCAATAATGCATCTCTGTATCAGGTCCACAAGGACCGGTACTACCTGCTGACCACCAATTTTTTTCTTTTGGCAAAAAACTAATTCGGTGTTCCGGTACACCAAGAGACTTCCATATCTCTGCAGACTCAGTATCCTTGACCGCGTCTTCATCTCCTGCAAAACACGTAATTGCTAATCGCTCTAAAGGAATATTTAACCACTCTTTTTCAGTCAAAAATTCAAAACTCCACTTTATTGCATCTTCTTTGAAATAATCGCCGAGACTCCAGTTTCCTAGCATTTCAAAAAATGTCAGGTGAGTATCATCACCGACTTCTTCAATGTCTCCGGTACGAATACATTTTTGTGAATTCGCTAATCGTTTACCTTTAGGATGTTCCTCACCCATTAAATATGGAACCAGTGGGTGCATCCCAGCCATCGTATAAAGTACTGATGCATCATTTTCAGGGACTAGCGAGGCTGAAGGAATGATCGTATGGCCTTTTGATTCAAAAAATGCAAACCATTTCTGTCGAAGCTCTTGTGCAGTAATCATGTTGTAATTATACGATATTTAAAGCGTTTTGAAAACTAAGATAGAAATCAAAAACACGAGCCATGAAGCCCGTGTTTTGAAAAATTAAATTACCGTATCAACGAATTCAACATGGCTCTGGTAGAGCTTCCAAAGTATCCTGTTCCTTGGGTTAGTCCCAGAGGAGTAA
>CAYOVR010000035.1:4276-12238 GCA_964407465.1 uncultured Candidatus Saccharibacteria bacterium | reverse complement strand
CATTCCGATAAATGACGTTATTCCAAGTCCAGTTATCCCATCTACTGACGAAACTTTTCCTTCTCCGGTTCAGCCTACCTCTATTTTTAAAGACGGGACATACGCCGCAACTGGCAGTTATAGTACTCCAGGTGGTAGAGAGCAATTAGCTATCAGCCTTACGATAAAAAATGATGTAGTTACTGCTTCGACTTTCACACCTAAAGCAGAGAGCCCGACTTCTGCGGAATATCAAAAAGAGTTTGCAGTTGAATATAAACAGTTTGTGATAGGAAGAGATATCAATACGCTTTCTTTGGGAAAAGTGGCTGGTTCATCGTTAACTAATGTGGGATTTAATGCCGCGGTTGAGCAGATTAAAACCCAGGCTGAGTTGTAATGTCTAATTCTGCTGGATGGCAAGAGAAATTTGAGGCGATTGGCACTCACTGGACGATCGATATTTTTGACGATCCAGATGGTATTGAAAAAGACGAGTTGTTTGATAAAATTCACTCTCGGATTAATGAGTTTGATCTAGCTTATTCTCGTTTTCGTAGCGACTCTCTCGTGACTCAGATGTCCAAGCAAGCCGGCGATTATATTTTACCCGATGACGCTACGCCTTTAATCGAGTTGTATGAAAAGTTGTATCAATTAACCGAAGGGAAGCTTACGCCACTCATCGGTCGCACGCTTGAGCAAGCAGGTTATGATGCGAGTTATTCTCTCAAGCCTAAAAAGTTGATTGCGCCACCAGCTTGGGATGAAGTGCTCGCCTACGAACCATCAAACCGCACCTTAACTTTAAAGCAACCAGCTCTTTTAGATTTTGGTGCCGCAGGAAAAGGCTATCTTGTAGATATCGTTAGTGAGATTATCGAGAAGGAAGGGGTTCAATCCTACACGGTTGATGCCGGAAGTGATATTAGATACCGTGGACAGGATCCACTTAAGGTTGGTTTAGAAAATCCCAGTGAAGCTACGCAAGCAATTGGAGTAGCCGACTTACAGAATCAAAGTTTGTGCGCATCAGCTGGTAATCGAAGAAAATGGGAAGGCTTTCATCATATTATTAACCCGCATACGCTCCAGTCACCTCAAGAAATTTTGGCGACTTGGGCAATTGCTGAAACTACGTTAATTGCTGATGGAGTTACCACCGCACTTTTCCTCACAGCTCCAGAAAGCTTAACATCGCATTTTAATTTTCAGTACCTTATACTATATTCAGACTTCTCTATAAAGAAGTCGGCTGAGTTTCCCGCAGAATTATTCCTTACCTAGTATGAAATATATAGACAAGTTCCTCAATGCTATTACGATGTATCGGTTGTTGCTTTACGGCCTGACTATTTTAGCCGTGCTTGGTATAGGATTTTCCGCAATCGGCGTGCTATCAATGTCTCCTGTAGGTTTGATAATCTCTTTAGTCTTGTTGTTAGTATCGTGTTGGATGACCAATGAACTTTTTTCTCAATTGTTTAAAATTCCCGCCAATATCGAGTCTTCATATATTACCGCGTTCATTTTGTTTTTGATCATGCCGCCAGTTGCCACAGTTTTCGGCGGAGCGGTGGTTGTGTTAGCTGGCGTTATTGCCATGTCTAGTAAGTATGTTTTGAATTTTTACGGGAAGCATATGTTTAACCCAGCTGCGTTGGGTGTATTTTTGATAGCCCTCGGCGGAGTTGGCGCTGCAACTTGGTGGGTTGGCAGTAAGGTCATGTTTGTTCCTGTAGTTATACTTGGCCTGCTCATTGCTCGCAAAGTTCGCCGCTTTGATGTCTTTCTGGCTTTTGTTTTAGGGACTATTGCCGCGTTGATAATAGAGAGTTATTTTTCAAATTTGCCTATACTCGATGTGCTCAAGCCAGCTATTTTGTCTGGACCATTGGTTTTCTTCGGAGCGATTATGCTTACCGAGCCATTTACTTTACCCCCAACTCGCGCTCTGAGATACGTCTATGGTGCTTTTGTCGGTGTGCTCTACGGAACTACTTTTCATTTGGGGATTTTACACAGCTCTCCAGAGCTAGCGTTGCTCGTTGGTAATATTTACTCGTACATGGTCAGTTCAAAACGTCGAGTAATTTTGAAGTTGAAAGAGATTAGGCAGATGTCGCCAAGCCTCTATGATTTTGCTTTCATTCCAAACCAAATCATTCCTTTTCAAGCAGGGCAGTATTGGGATTGGACCCTTGGTCACGCCAAACCCGATACGCGCGGAAATCGACGATATTTTACGATTGCTTCAAGCCCGACCGAATCCGAGATTCATCTGGGAGTAAAAATTCCAGAAAATCCTAGTACTTTCAAGCAAGCGCTTCGAGCTATGAAGCCAGGAGACGAATTACTTGGCGGTCAGCTCACTGGAGACTTCACTTTACCTCATGATGATCGTAAGATAGTTGGTGTGGCTGGCGGGATTGGTATCACACCTTTTCGAAGCATGGTCAAAGATCGGATTGATCGTCATGTTACAACAGATATGGTTTTGTTTTATGCTAGTCCCGATCCTAAAGATTTCGCTTACAAAGATATTTTAGACGAAGGGCGAAGCGTCGGGATAAAAACTATTTATTTACTCTCTGGTGCGAAAGTTGTGCCACCTGAATGGCAAGGTCCGACTGGGTATCTCACAAAGGAATTAATAGAGGCAGAAGTCTCAGATTACAAAAACCGTTTGTACTATTTGTCAGGGCCGCCGGTTATGGTTGATAGCTACAAGAAGCTGCTTCGCGAAATAGGTATTCCGCACTCAGCGATTCACAGCGATTATTTTCCAGGATATTAAAAATACCGGCCGAGTTGGCCGGTTTTTTATTCAAGCAGTGGTTGGGGGTTGATGTACTCTTGGAGCTCGGCTTCAGTTTGAACGTAGCCAAGCATTTTGATTTCAATGCCTTTGTGAATACCGAGATGAAGATGTTTTCTAGTGTTACCAGTTTGTTCTGTTTTATGAGCGCCTAAGTTTGCGATCACAGTTCCTGTGCTGACCCCCGTGGTTCCTTTTTGAACTTTGAAACTTGCAGGATCGATGTGGCCATATAGAACAGAAACTGGTTGGCCGTGAATGGTGCATGATTGAATTATCACACCACCATAACCTTCGGCAGTGTCTGCGTACAAAATATCTCCAGTACAAACTGTTTTTACTTCAACAATTGAGTTCTCTTCGCCAGGTAGGATTTCAATATCAAGTGCGGTGTGAAAACCAGTAAACTCTTCAGGTGGCTTAATAGGGTTAGTCTCAAGTTCTGGACTGACGAACAATCCAAAAGTTAATAGTTTTGGACGTTCCGCACCTCTTTCGAGAGGGTAAGGTAGTTTATCGGCTGTGATGTTTGATGAAGCACGATTAGGATTGGCCCTATTGAGACCCCAAGCACCTATGGCTAGTACTATTAACAGGATTATTCCGACGTAGTATTTTTTCATTCTGATATTTTAGTTCGCACAGTAACTATACAGTAGCAGTGGGATATGAGCGAGGGGTGATAGGTATGGTTTAAAAACTTATTTAGCTCGGGTAAGAATGATTCTCCGTGTTATTATTGACAGAACTACACAAAAGTGGTATGATCGTAGATTGGTAAAAAAGATTATTCTTTAGTGGGAAGTAAAGTGTTTTGGATCCAGACTATTTTACTCTTTGCTAAAAGCCATGAGTCTGCATTAAGCGATGCAGTATGTTCTTTGAATCGTTGGTAGTTCCATCAGAAAAGCTCAATTAGTGCCTGCTAACAAATTGAGTTTCTAAACAACCTTTGTCCACGAGCAGGCGTGGCAAGATACCTCGGAGGGATCATGAATCGTGACCTTGACCTGATAGTTCTCGATCGAAAAACCGTCAGCCTGCTGGGTTCTTTTCTTCAGGTCGGCGGACTCTTGGTCGTCCTGACATGGATTGTGTATGCTCTTCCACTCCTTTCGCTCTATACGGGAGGAACGTTTGGAATCGGCACGTTCCATGAAGCGGACGGAGTCCTTGGCTTCGCGATACTGGGGAAGTGGCACTTGAGTTCGGCTCAATTCGACGGCTACATGCTGTCGGTGATGCTTTCCATCGTCTTCGCCAAGTTCGGGTTCTGGGGGTTCATCCTCGGAAACAGGTTCAAGGACAAGGCCGAGACAGCACAGGCGCTCTTCTAGCCCCAGTGCGGGGCACATGGGAAGGTACGAGTAGCAACTTATTGCTCTTATCTTCCCACCGCTTTCTGGTTTATAAATTATTTTGTAGATCGAAAAGTGATAACTAAGCACCTTCTAAAGGTGTTTTTTTTGTTTGTAGCGCTACGGGGCACGTTTACACCTGCACTTCCTCTATGTTTTGCTTTTAAAAACTAACTTTTCTTTTTTAAGAAGATGTTTACCTCATTGAAGTTTCCTGCTTGAACCTGAAGCTTGTCAGCGTCAATAATTTCTGCGACTTTTTTTGCAGATTCTTCATATTGGCTTAAAGTAGGTGCATTCATATAGGCCAACACCCAAGCTTCCTGCAAGGCAGGGTATCCGTCTCTTTCGTGAAAGTCTTTAACCCATCTTTTTTGACCCGATTGATCTAAATCGTTCAGATTTCGAAATGAAGTGTTAAAAACTATTCCACCTTTTTCTTTTGAAGCGCGAGCCATTGCAAGCAATCCTTCTTGAAGGACTTCTAAGCGATGAAGCATGTTTCTTGAAACTACTATGTCAGCGAGCTCGCCAGTATTGCCTTGCACTTCTTTAACATTATAGTGAACAAGCTTAACCCTTGGTTCCAAATGTTTTTCTTCGATGTTTTGTTTGGCAATTTCGAGCATATCTTCAGACAGATCTATACCAGTAACTCGAGAACCAGGGTTTTTTTCAGCAATCATGGTTGTAAGTATCCCTGGTCCGGAACCAAAGTACATAATAAAAGGGTTTTGTATCTTTTATTTTTCGATCAAGGTCTTTATATACTCCGCAATGTATTCATAACGTTCAGGGTGTAGCTTGGCCTCCGCAGAAAATTCAACCGCAGCTTTCCCTTTAATCGCTTCTTCCTCTCTATCTTTTGTTTTTGCTTCTGATAACCCAGCACGCTCTGTTTGAATTTGACCATATCCATGATCTTCAATAATGGACGATACATCTTCAGGTGAAGGCCTGATAATCTGATTGCTTTCTCCGTATGGTTGACCAAATTGGTCGACTATTTTTCTTTCGGACATAAGTTTTTATAGGTTAATCTTCTGTATTTAGATAGTAACTGTAGTGTACTATAAAACAAAAACACCGGCCATTCAGCCGATGTGCTTGTTGGTAGCGCTACGGGGCACGTGTACACGTGCACTTCCTCTATGTTTTGCAAATGCAAAACAAATTATTGAAGGTCGGAATTGAATGCTTAAATAGTTCAATTCACTATTAATTTACCAAAGAAAAAGCACCAGATAATCTGATGCATTTTCTTTGGTAGCGCTACGGGGAATTGAACCCCGATTTAGCGGATGAAAACCGCTTGTCCTAACCATTAGACGATAGCGCCACGTCGCAACTTTTATAGTGTGCGATTATTTGGGAACAATTTTTAAAAGCCCTAAAAGGACTCAGAACTCAATCATTGTACTATATTTAGCGATATTTTTCAAGCCCTAAGAAGCCTCTAGAATTGATCTTCCATTACCAATTTTGTACGTCTGTTAATTCATGATATAATTTATACAGAATTAAAAAGTATCGAAATGAAAATAAATACCAAAGCAGTCATAGTAGTAGTGGCGTTAGCTGTTGTCGCATTAGTTCTGTATGCGGTTCAAGCTAGCCGTCGCTCAGATAGTAACACTCTCATTACAGAGAGGGGTTATATGGTTAAAAGCTCAGCTGGAATAGGCGAAGTTTGGGGTCTCGAATACGATTCATCGGGTGAAGTTGAAACCATCGCCATGTTCTTTGATTCAACCAGCCTTTGTGTCCAAGACGCAGTGGTAAAAACCTGTGACCCAAGCGAATATCCAGATGGTCAAGGTGTTCAGGTTGAGGGATTTATTGATAGGAATCAGTTCTTTGTAACTTCTATGCAAATTTTGGATGAAGTAAAGCCTGAGGATTCGCCAGTAGAGCCCGTAACCGAAGAAGACGGCCAGTTATAAAGCGATTAGACAATTCAAAGCCGCTTTCGAGCGGTTTTGTTATCAGCAAATTTCCGATTAGTGTATAGTAGAGATATAAAAGACGCGTGATAATAATCAAAAAGTCTAAAATTGAACGGCCGCGAATTACAGGAGCTCATCCTCCAGTTATTTCAGTACGCGTTTTGTCGCACGTTGATTTCATTAGGCCATCGTCGCATAAACAGTCAGTAAGAGCTTTGCATAAAGTTCGCCAGATGCACCCCGCGTGGATGGCGATGAGCGTGCTTATGACTATTTCGTTTATGGCTGGCATGGTCACGGTTTGGCAAACTCAACTTTCCGAAGCGGAAGCCGAGGATAGGAACTCAGAACGATCTGGTGGTTTGGTCGCCTTGCTTGATCAAGATGATAAAAATTTAAATGTTATCGCAGACTTGTTACCATTGTTGATTAAAGAGAACCGTCATGAACCAACTCTCGCTGAAATTCAAAGCGAAGAACGTAAAGAAAAGCTCCGCACTTACTTGGCTAGTAAAAAATCTGTATTAGCAACTGATGAAGAAGCTTTAGATGCTTTTCTGTCGAGCAACAATATGGAAATGATGCTCGCGATCTCTTTCGTAGAGGGAAATTTTTGTAAACATCACGTCTCATATAACTGTAGCGGGATAGGTGGAAGTAAAATGCACAAGTATGAAAGCTTCGCCGATTGGATTCGCGCTTTTGATAGCTTGCTCGAACGACGATACAAAGGTTTGAAGGTTGAAGAGTTTATTGGCTACTATGTCGTTCCTGGCACTGAAAATTGGAAAAATGGAGTCTATCAAGTTTTGGGTGAACTTAAAGAAAGAGGTATATAAAAAGAGAAGACTGATTCCGGGTGGAATCAGTCAAGGCACTGGGCCCTGCTATGACCTTAGTATAACTCCGCTTCCGGTTCCGATACTGTAGCTCTCCAAGCTACGAGTAGGAACAGAGCGATCGTGACGTGCACCCATGAGAGATGGGTAACTGCGTGAAGGAGCTCGGAGAAGTGAGCTACAATCAGCAGGACGACGATCACTTTTGGGAACAGGGTGTGGGCTGTATGTTGCGCTGTGCTCATAAGTGCTTTCGTTCGTTTGGTATAAACGAATGCACTGAGCATGGCCAGTCCTGCCGCGGTTCCCAATATGATTCCTGAGATCATAGAGGTCCTTTCGTCCCTCCGTTAGGGTTGCCACCACTGGGGTGACATCGGAGTATACATCAAAACGGGGGTTTTGTCAAGGGTAAGGTGGGGTATGGTATACTATATTTCACAGCCTATATATCAATATAAGAGATTTTAATATATGGAAAACACCTATAATACAATTATCATTGGATCCGGACCGGCTGGTTTAACCGCGGCTTTGTACGCTGCTAGAGCAGAATTACAGCCTTTGGTTATTGCTGGCTTAGCTCCTGGTGGTCAGCTCATGCTTACTACTGAAGTCGAAAACTTTCCTGGGTTTCCTGATGGCATTCAAGGCCCCGACTTAATGGCTAACATGACCAAGCAAGTTGAACGTTTTGGAACCAAGCTCATTAATGAAGATGTGACTAGTGTAGATTTTTCCGTACGCCCATTCGTAGTTAAAACAGCGAGTGCTGAATTTTTAACGAAGACAGTGATTATTACCACCGGTGCGGAAGCGAATTGGTTGCAATTACCAAACGAACAACGTTTACGAGGCAAGGGTGTTTCAGCTTGTGCCACCTGTGATGGATTCTTCTTTAAAGACAAAGACGTTGTGGTTATCGGTGGTGGTGATAGCGCCATGGAAGAAGCTAACTTTTTAACCAAGTTCGCCACTCATGTTACCGTTGTGCATCGTCGTGATGAGTTTAAAGCTTCAAA
>CAYOVR010000035.1:0-4266 GCA_964407465.1 uncultured Candidatus Saccharibacteria bacterium | reverse complement strand
TTCTTTTGTGACCAATGTTACCGTCACTGATGTACTTGGTGAGAATAATGTTGAAGGGATTCGCGTAAAGCACAATGAGACAGGTGAAGAAACTGAAATCAAAGCTAACGGATACTTTGCAGCGATTGGTCATACCCCCGCAACGAAGATATTCAAAGACGCTGGTGTTGAAACTAACGACAAAGGCTATATTATTCCCAAAGAATTTACGATGACCAACATCGAAGGCGTGTTCGTCGCTGGTGATGTTCATGATCATCGTTATCGCCAAGCGATCACTGCGGCCGGTGAAGGTTGCAAAGCTGCGTTAGACGTTGAAAAGTATTTAGCAGACAAAGAGTAGATGGAAAAGATTACGTTTACAACTGAAGATGGTATTTTAATCTCAGGACTGTTATGGGACGCGCAAAGCCGAACAACGGTTTTGCTTTTGCATATGATGCCTTCAACTAAAGACAGCTGGACTCAGTTAGCTAATCGACTTTTCCATCGTGGCATGAATGTTTTGGCGATTGATTTACGTGGTCACGGCGATAGTGGTGGGGGAAGCTATAAAAAGTTTACACCTGAAGAGCACTACGGCTACTTTAAAGACAAAGACGCCGCGCTAGCTTTTGTCAAAGAGCGCTTTCCAAAGACCGAGATTTATATGGGCGGGGCAAGTATTGGAGCTAATCTGACACTGGGCCAAATGGCAGATGACCATGCTGTAAAGAAAGGGTTTGCATTGTCCGCAGGTCTTGATTACTATGGTGTCCGAGCTATAGATTTTGTGGCCAAACTTGATCCTGAACAAAAGATTTTGTTAGTTGGTAGTCGTGATGATGGCCGTTCTAGTGGTGAGACCTGTGGCGACATGGCCGAGCAACTTGGTGAAGCTGCTACGTCACAAAAACAAGTCATTGTTTATGACACAGGCGGTCACGGTACAGACATGTGGGAAGCGCATCCTGAACTACTCAGTACAATTACAGATTTTTTCATAGAATAAACTAAAGCGTCCGCGATGTCGGGCGCTTTTATGTTACAATTCAAACATGTACGATTGCATTATCATCGGTGCGGGTCCAGCAGGAATGACCGCAGCGATTTACACAGCCAGAAAAAAATTAAAGACGCTCATCATCACTAAAGATGTTGGTGGTCAAATGATTTGGAGTAGTGATGTTGAAAACTACACCGGTTTTTCGATGATCACAGGTGCCGATTTAACGTTAAAGTTTCGCGAACACTTAACTTCGATCAAAGAAGATTTGGAATTGCTTGAAGGTGTTGAAGTGGTGAACTTGCAAAAGAACGTAGTTAGTTTTGAAGTGGAAGATAAAACAGGGAAGTCATATTATGCGCGCTCTGTGATTATTGCATCGGGTAAACAAGCAAAACATTTAGGAATTCCTGGGGAAGATAAGTTCTTTGGTAAAGGTGTGTCGACCTGTGCCACTTGTGATGCGCCCCTCTATAAAAATAAAGATGTCGTTGTGGTTGGTGGTGGCAACTCTGCAATGGATGCCATCTTGGCGTTATCAAAAGTTGCCAATACCGTTCACGTGGTAAACGTTAATGATGATCTCGTTGGCGATAATATTTTGAAAAACAAAATTTCGGCGTCGCCAAAAGTGAAATTTTATAACAAAACTAAAGCTTTGGAAGTTACAGGGGACAGTTTCGTCACAGGTTTGAAAGTGCAAACCATGGGACATGAGCCTTCGGTCATTCCTGCGACTGGCATCTTTGTAGAAATTGGTTACGTGCCAAGCATCGCGTTTGATATGGTCACAGAAAAGAATCCAGCAGGCGAAATTAAGGTTGATAGTAACTTGCAGACGAGTGTCCCAGGGATATTTGCGGCAGGAGATATTAACGACGCTTGGGGTGAGCAAATCGTGATAGCGGCCGGAGAAGGGGCAAAAGCGGCCATGGCAGTCAGTAATTATCTCAATAAAACCGCTTAGATATGGGGAAGTATTGACAAAAACGTCTAAATATGGTAAAGTCATTGATCGCGCTGTTATAGTGCGATTTTTGATTTGAAGGCCTGATGCTTGAGCTTCTAGAAATTACTAGAGCTTGATCAGCAGGTCTTCAGACATTACGATGGACTGAAGTCGCCTAGCCTCAGGAGAAAGTATCATGCAGAAGAATTTCTCAGGAAGCGACGCGCTGTGCGTCGCGATGTTCGTACTCTCCGTCGCGTTCGGCCTCTGGCTGAACCCTCCGATGGCTTTCGGACAGTCGACTTCCGTAAACAAGTCGGCCGTCGATGCCAGGTACCTCTACGAGGCCGTGGAGGCAGTTCCATTCCTCGCCGGACCGATCATCGGCGGCGAGAAGACCGCGGCACCCAGCCGGGTTCCCGGAGACTCCGATCCGCTGTTCATGGTTCACGCGCCCGTGTTCGTCCGCGAGGATGACCGGTTTCTCGTCCGAGTCATTACGCTGAAGGACATTCCTTCGGGGGCGCAGATCGCGGGACGGGTGTACTATCCCGGCTTGAGTGGCGTTTACGACCAAGATGGTCGCATCGGGTACCTCAAGCCGATGTTCCTCACCAGTGACGTCAAGACGGGGACGACCATGAAGGTCTACTCGACCGAGATCAGCTCGGAGTATGGCAGGGGAGAGCACCAACTCGACCTGACCATGTGGGGACCTGATGGAAGTTTGCTTCAACAGACCTTCCATTCATTCTCCGTCATAGACTCGGGTCCATACGGGCAGAGTCGGCATCGAGTGTCGAGCGTCGCTCTCAACAGCGAGGGCAATGGCTTCGATGTCGTCGGGGTGTTTACCCCAGGCACGACGATGCGCACGTGGGTCGGTGTGATCGGGGACCAATGGCAGACCGGCAAATTCACCTCGTTCGACGGCAAGACAGGCTTTCACTACGGGACGATCGGCTTCCCCCGGCTTACCTCGGTTGACATGATCGTGTTGGATCAAGCCAACAGATGGTCGACGACGAGGGTCGCTGCGACGGAGGTTGGATTTCACAAGTAGTTCCTTCCGCGCTCCGGCGCGATGGGCCCGACGGAGTTCATGGCAACATGGATCTCGTCGGGCTTCTTCTTTTATCTAGTTGCTTCTATCATTGACAAAATGGTATATTTACAGTATAGTAAGAGATAAATTCTGTTGGAGGAAGTTCATAACTGTTTGAAGGTTTTGTGATACTGCTTAATATATTGAGCACTACCAGCAGGCCTTCAGACAACAGTTTGAAGATCTAGTACTCGTGGTTGAGGTGAGACAATGTCGGAGAAGAAAGAGCGATTTTTGAACGGAGCCATTGCAATCTTCGTCGCGCTGAGCATTGTGCTCATGGTTCACGATACCGCAGTGTCGGGTCAGCAGAGTACTCTGTCGACCACCGCCAAGGCGACGTCAACCACCGCCATTCCCGGCGAGTGGGTCAACGTGGTCTTTGAGACCACTGGAAATCAGGGCGACTTGAGCTTTCTGCCCTACTGGCATCCGAAGGGCGTGACGCTTTTCGGTGCTCGCGCCATCGAGCTCGACGCCAAGACTGTCCATCTCGGCACGTTCTACGTCGATTCGACGCTTGCGCCGGGCGATCACAATGTCGAGTTTCTGGTCGTCGACGAAGCAGGGCAGGGAGTGCAAATTGCCGTTGCTATCAAGGTAGGTCCGGGGTTCCCCCGAGACCTCGACAAGATCGCCGACAAACTTTCTCCCGACGTGGCGATCACTCACGCGAACCATCCTGACGGGAGGTTTCAAGCGATTGCCCACTTCAAGAGTGCGAAGTCACTCAAAGCAATTGCGAATCTCTACCGCGCGTGGCTCAACGCGAACGGTTGGGAGGAGTCTCTCGAAGTCAGTGACCCGAACCAGAGGTTTGGCACCGTTTCGGACTTTCATGGCTTTCTCCAAGCCAAGAAGGACGGACAACAGTTCCAACTTCAGCTCGACGTTGACGCGATCACCGTGGAGAACAAGGTCAAGGTGACCTTCGACTTTCGGTAGGTGTCTGTTCCCGCGACATCGTCGCACCTCAGGTGGACTCTCACGAGAGAGCCCACCTTCTTTTTTTATCCAAACAAAAAACCGCCCCAGCAAGGGCGGCTTTATTTTCTGCTATTTTAGCTTACACGTTCAACATAGGAACCATCACGGGTATCAACACGAATGAGTTCACCTTCTTTAATGAACATTGGTGCGTTTACTACCAGTCCTGTTTCCAAAGTTACAGGCTTAGTAATGCTTCCACCGCTATTCCCAACAACGTTAGGCGGTGCTTCTGTAACC
>CAYOVR010000034.1:5204-12258 GCA_964407465.1 uncultured Candidatus Saccharibacteria bacterium | reverse complement strand
TGCATGTCTTAGGCACGCCGCCAGCGTTCATCCTGAGCCAGGATCAAACTCTTAATATAAGACTGCACAACACACCGAAGTGCGGCAGAATGTTTGATTCTGTTTCCGCCAAATAAATGGCGATGAACTAATCTGGTGATAATTTACCTGCCGGATGACAGGTTTAAAGCGTAATTATCAAACGCTTTTGATTTTGGGAAATCAACACATGTTCCAGGGAAGGAACATATGCTCAAAGAATTGACGTAATTGAACATTTACCCATCAGATTGCTCTGATAGCTTTGTTGTCTACAATTTTTGTGACCTCATATGCTATTGCTAGCATAAAAAGGTTTTGTACAATCACATTTCTAATCACTATTCAGCTGTTAAAGTACGTAAGTATAGAAAGAGGTAAACAAGGAAACAAAAAACACATAAGCGGATTGCCTATAGTGCCTAATTCTCTGGAAGATCCAGACCCCTTATAATCCCTGCCCTAGTAGAAACTGTGGCAGATACATAAGAGTAGAATTTATGGTATTTATTGCCTTTTTAATCTCCTGTGCGCCCTTATTGAAGCGCTTTACAATATTAAAGTATTTGGGGGTCTATGTCAAGTGATTTTCAAGAGCTTTTTAGCTCCAAACTAGCCCACAAATAGCGGCAAGCTAAAGTCTTGTAGGGACTCCATTTTTGAACGATTTTTTCGGCTTTTTTCTGGGTTAATTCCCCGCGGACTTTATAAAGTTTGATGATCGCGTTTCGTAGCCCTAGGTCACCGTGAGAAAAGACGTCCGGCCTGACAACGGCGAACATCAAAAACATCTCTGCAGTCCAGCGACCGATGCCTTTAACTTCCACGAGCATCTCGATAATTTCCTCTTCGCTTTTGGTACCAATGCCACGAAAATGTAAATCCCCGCTTTCAACTCGCGTAGCCAAATCTTTGATGTACTTTGTCTTCGCTCCTGAGAGTCCAACACTGCGCATTTTAACATCAGACATTTTTAAAACTTCTTTTGGTTTTGGGAAAGGCTTCGTTTTGAACAAAGCTTTGAATCGGGCTTCAATAGTGTCCGCTGCTTTGATAGAAAGCTGTTGCGAAATAATCGACTCGACTAAAGCTTGAAAATAATTGCTGTGAGGCTTTCGTAAATCCAACTCAACTTGAGAAATAACTGATCCCAAAACGGGATCAGCTTTTTTTAGATAACGAATTGCTTTTTTAAACTCAAGTTCTGTCATTTAAGATACAGCTTTTACAATTAACCAAATGATTATTCCTAAGACGGCTGCGCTAATTACAACTAAGGTTGCCCAAATCGCGATCAAAGTCCAAATGACTTTCTTATACACTCGGCGAACCTTGGTTTCAACTGGCACCGCTTTAACTTTTGACTCTTCCCACACAGCTGGTGGAATCATGTGCTTTATCAAACTCATGCCTAAACCGATGATAATGAAATCATCAATCCAACCGAGCACAGGAATGAAGTCTGGGATAAGATCGACAGGTGATAACGCGTAAGCTACAACTCCGACAGCTAAAATTTTCGCGACTAAGGGAGTGCGATTATCTCGAACTGCGAAATAAAGGGCTCCGGCCTCGGCTTTCAGCGCTTCTGTTTTATTGTTGAACAATGAAATTGAAAACATATTTAAAATAATTTAATCGTATTCAAGCGGCACGTACTCTATATTAACTTCGTCTTTGATAGTCTGCTGTTTTTTTGGTGGAATTTTCTTCATCGTTCGTTCCATCGCTTTGTCTAACACAGACTTGTCGGTTTTTGAATCCAGCATCTGCAAAAAATCCCACAAAACTTTGGCATCATCAAAAGCACGATGACGATTATCAGGCTGGAACTCAAATCGCTCTATAATCGCACCTAAGTTGTGATGCTTTTCTTTAGGGAAAAGTGCGCGCGACAAACGAACTGTGCACAGTTGTTGCGCATCAAAACCATAACCAACTCGACGAAACTCTTCTTTTATAAAGTCGTAATCAAAGCCAACATTGTGGGCGACAAAAACTGAATCTTCAAAGAGCTCTAGGACTTCATCTTTAACTTCTTCAAAAGTTGGCGCATTTATTAAGTCTTCATCACGCAGTCCAGTGAGTTTCGTAATGAATTCTGGCAACTCCATCATTGGGTTTAAGAGCGTTTGATATTTAGCCACAACCTCACCTTTTTCAATTCGCAAAATTCCAATTTCAATAATCCGGTTGAAGTAAGGACTTCCACCAGTGCTTTCAATATCAATAATTGTAAGGTTGGATTTGTGAAGCATTGACTTATATAGTAAAGTATAGTATACTCAAAAATTCCGATTCCGACAAAGGAGGGGCCATGATAAGAAAGCGTGGATTTTTTAGTGCTACCCTCCTTGCTTACACAAAGGGGACATGCCGTAAGCAGAGAGTCTTCGGGAGGAAAAAGGAAGCCAAGGTGCTTGATGCTTATAAGTGCAGGAGCACCTTCAACCGAACGCACGGATTCATCCAACACGTTCGGGGGCACAAGGGAAATGAAGACGATCAAGGGATTGATGTAGTCATGGTCACCGACCGTGGCGATATAAGGATCCAGATCAAATCACATCTAGGAGACGTCGAGGAGTTTAAAGAGCTCCAGAGACGAGGACGTTACGATACGGATATAATAGTTATCGATGTCTTCCCAGAGATGTACGGATCCCAGATCCGTGACCGGCTCGGTCCCGAGCTCCTCCGCGCTTACGAGAACCTGCCGCATAGCGGCGACTGACGACCCAACCCCCGGGTCGTCTTATTTTTATATACAAATATTTTGTCTTTTTTAAATCGAGGAATATACTTCAAGCAAGAAGTCCTTGCCAGGCAGGGAAAACGCCAACGCCGTAGCCTACAAGGAGGCTGACATCATGCGCGCGATCGTATACACATTGATCTTTGTGATTTGGTTCGTCGGTTCCCAGGTGGCCACGGCGAACGCTCAGTTCACCAAGGACACTGGACTGTTCGCCCCCCGAAACAACACTCCCACGGTCATTCGAGTCGACGACAGCCAGACTTTGTACTGGGTCAAGGGAGGCACCGAAGAGTGGATCTTCTGCGTCATCACTTCGGAGTACGAAGAAACACTTGAGGCAGTGATCCTGATTAAGACCGCAAGAACTGAGTACGTTGGGAGATGTCCGATCATGCTGGTCGTATCAGGGAAGATCGATGGCGAAAACAGTATCAATTTTTCCATTGGTCTAGGTGATGCTCTGAGGATCGACAAGATTCCAGTGCTTTATCTCTCAAAAGAAAATCACACCTTCAAGTGGATCAGACGAGAGTTCCAGAAAAGGGTCGTCAATACCCGACCGGAGGGCGAGACCTCTTTCCAGTGAACACCGCGCAACAACGACGAAGCTTTCGGACCCCACATCCGCGAGCTTTTTCATTTATAAAAATATTATAGACAAAGAAAAAAGGGAGCTGGTTAGGCTCCCCTCGCACGCAGTGCGTACAATATGTCAGACCGCTTTCCCTTTTGCTTCGAGATGTGAATATCTCTCCCACAGCTCACGGAACGGTGGACACTTGACGATGAGTTCCTGCAAACTTCCCGACGCCACCAGGCGACCCTTTTCGAAGTAACAAACCGTATCGAACAAAGGCAGTAGGTGTAATCGGTGAATGGACGAAACGATCGTCTTTTCAGCGAACTCACGGAAGATGTTTTCGTAGACGCGCATCTCCGTAGCTGTGTCCAAGCTACTTGTGGGCTCATCGAGCAACACAATGTCCTTACCATCGCAGGCCAGAAGCCCGCGAGACAAAGCCAGTCGCTGTTGCTGACCCCCACTCAGATTCACCCCCTTCTCCTTTACCGAAGATTCGAACGCGTTGGGAAGCCTCACAGCGACCTCAGTGAAGCAAGCCATATCAGTGAACTTGCAGACCTCCTCCCTCGAGTACTCCGCCCCCACGGTGATATTCTCCCAGATCGTAGTGGCAAAGATCTCGTAGAGCTGAGGCACCAAAGCAATTGCTCTACTAATCCCAGCGAAACCATCTGGAATCAGCTCGCCGTCGACGCGCAACGTCAAGCTTCTTGGATGATAGAGGTCGCGAATAACCCTGAGCAGCGTGGTTTTACCACTACCGCTCTCACCCACGAACGCGTAACGCTTACTGCACTCAAACTCGAAAGATATGTTGTCGAGATGCGACTCACTCTCACCCGACTCATTGGTAGACACAGGGTAGGAAAAGCTTAGATCAGAGATCTCCAGCTTCTGCCACGACGTAGGAAGAACGTGGTTGGTGAAGTTCTCGCTCTTGAAGTCCTCGGAGAGTTCCTCTGCGTTGAGAACCTTGGCCTTCCACTGAACGACGTCACTATACATCTGAGTAAAGTCGTAGAAGCGCTCGCCGATTTCGTGCAAGTACCTACCAAGCAAAAAGAAACCAGCGACAAGCACAGCTTTGGGCGCACCCATGTTCTGCCAAAGGTACACACCAAGCACGAGTATGGCCATCACACTGCAACACATGTTGGTGCAGAACCACTTCAACTCGTCACGACGGCGACTCCGCTGATACGTCTGAGCAGGTTCGTTAACCTTGCGCATGATGGCATCGTAGACCAACTTCTCGACTCGCAAAATGATCACGGTCGTGATGTTGCTGATTGCGTCGAAGGTGCTTTCAGAGATTCTGTTCTCAGCATGGTTGAGTTGTTTGTACATAACGATAAGCGTTCGATCAAACAACACTGTGATGCGAATCGAGATGACCAACATCACCAAGACGATAATCGCTGACGGTGGGCTAAACCACGCCAAGACGAGACAAGCAATAACGAACTTGATAATTCCGCTAATGACCTTGAAAGAGGAACCAGCGAATGTGAACAACGCTTCAGTTCCCTTTGCGACCTTGTCGATAGTGTCACCTGAGTGATGATCACTATGCCACTCCAATGGGAGCGTCATCGTGCCTTTCATAAAAAAGCTTCGATAGTTTGCGCGCAACAGAAACGCATTAAAACGCTCAATGCAGCGTGCCGGACCATGGAAGGTCCAGAAAACAAGATCCACCACTACCGTTAGGGCCAAAGCTCCGTAGAGCGTCGTGATGTTCTCATCCGTAACACCCTCATTGCTGATGATGCTAAAAATCGTAGCCATGATCGCCGGCTGGAAACACATCTCGAATGCATTCGCAATCACAAACATGATCCAGTACAAGACCACCTTTCGGCGGTTGCCCTCAGAATACCTCCACGTTTTAGAGAAGAGGTACGTCAGCGGATTTCGATCACTATCAAGCTTGGCTTCCTTGCGAGAGAAGAGCATGACTTCCTCCTATTCGATTTTGGAACGGCGGCAGGGCGCAAAAAAAGCGCCGCAGCTTTCGCCGCGACGCTTAGAGATGATGATTTATTTTCAAATGAAAATCACACCTAATGGTCGGGGCAAAAACGCCAAAATAGCAGCACGGATATATGCTGTGAAGTCACTATTTTGTTGTGGAAACATGAAATTCTTCATGATGATTTCGACCATTTAGGTTAATTATCTTGTGTTTCGCTATATTTAAAGACGGATCTTTTCAAGCAATGTTACAGAATACGATAAAAAATGACTGTTGTCAAGGCACCAAAAAACACCGCCACTTGGGCGGTGTTAAAAATTTATTGTATAATTTTATCTATAATACCATACTTCTTGGCTTCTTCAGCTGTCATGAAGTAATCACGATCTGTATCAGTTTCAATTTTCTTTACAGTCTGACCAGTATGCTTAGCTAAAATTTGATTAACTTGATCTTTGATGCGAAGCATTTCTTTGGCTTGAATCTCTACATCTTTCTGTCGGCCTTCCATACCACCAGCAACTTGATGAATCATAATGCGCGCATTTGGTAACGCGTAACGCTTACCTTTTGTACCGGCTGAAAGTAAAACAGCAGCAGCACTAGCGGCTTGGCCGATACAGATGGTAGCGACGTTAGCTTTAACGTGCTGAATCGTATCGTACATGGCCATTGCGGAAGTTACAGAACCGCCAGGAGAGTTGATATAGATTTTGATGTCGTCTTTACTGCTCTCAGCATCTAAAAACAAAAGCTGAGCAATTAAAGTGTTGGCGACAGCATCATCAATTGGCTCACCTAAAAAGATAATACGATCTTTAAGTAAACGGCTGTAAATATCATACGCGCGTTCACCCATCGAAGACTTTTCAATAACCATTGGGACTAAGGGCATAGGATTTATTGTTTAAGGTTTAAGGTCTTGTTCTTTTTCTTTATTAATTTCGTGCTGTAATAGTTCTTTATGTAAAGTTTCCTCTATCGAGAGCTTGTCCGCCTTGGGAGATAGTATGTGTAAGTTAATATGCCTTTTTAAAAGGTCTACGCGTAACCATGCAACTAAGAAAGCAGCTACACCTATAACCACGCCTACGATAAACAGAGACTGGCCTCCCATTGCTGTGTATACAATGACTACCGCAACTAAAGCCAAGGCTATCCCTACGGCGTATTTAATCCCTTTATCATCTGTATTAAACATAAAGTTACAGTTTTGCTTATTTCAACTATTCCTTAACTTCTGGCTCAGCGACTTCAGCAGGAGCTTCTGCTTCAGGAGCTTCGTCGGTTGGTTCAGCTTCGGCAACTACTTCAGCTTCAGCAGTGGCTTCGGCTTTCTCGCCCATGTTTTCTCCGGCAATATCAATTTTCCAACCAGTTAAGCGAGCGGCGAGACGAACGTTCTGTCCGGCTTTACCGATAGCTAGTGACAATTGATCTTCCAACACGCCAACTTTAGCTTCTTTAGCTTCTTCATCAAGTTGAACGTTTACAATTTTCGCTGGAGATAAAGCGTTAGCGATAAACTTTACTGAGTCTTCATCCCATTCAATGATATCAATCTTTTCGCCACCAAGTTCGGACATAACAGTTTGAACGCGAGTTCCTTTTTGTCCTACACATGAACCAATAGGATCAATTCCTTCTTGAGTGGACATAACTGCGATCTTAGAACGGCTGCCGGCTTCGCGAGCCACGGCTTTAATCTCAACAGTACCAT
>CAYOVR010000034.1:0-5194 GCA_964407465.1 uncultured Candidatus Saccharibacteria bacterium | reverse complement strand
AAATAGCTGACGAACCATGTCTGGATGGCTACGAGACAAAGTAATCTTTGGTCCTTTAGCTGTTGGTTCAACATGTAAAACTAAAACTTTGATGCGCTGACCAACAGAATACTTTTCGTTGCGAATCTGTTCTGATGGAAAGAGGACGCCAGTACCCTTACCTAAATCAACAACAACCGTATCGCCTTCAACACGCTGAATGATACCATTCTGTAAAGTACGTTCTTTGGCTTTGAAGTCGGAGAACTGAGCATTGCGTTCTGCTTCGCGAAGTTTCTGGATAATAACTTGCTTGGCAGTTTGAGCGGCAATGCGTCCATAGTTAGTGCCTGAAGCTGGAGTAATCTCAGTCTTAATCTCGTCACCAACTTTAGCACCTTTTTTAAACTCTTTTGCTGATTCGACATCGAGTTCCTTTTGGGGATCTTCAACTTCTGCGACAACTGTCTTTACGTCAAAGACTTTAGCAGATAAAGTTTCTGGTAAAAACTCGACGACAATGTTCTGATCTTTTTCACCATAATCTTTACGAAACGCAGCGGCTAAGCTGGCTTCGATCATAGACAAAAGTTCAGCACGGGTAATGCCTTTTTCGTCTTCTATTTGCGCTAACGCTTGTTCAAATTCTTCGTTCATATATTTGGTTCCTTATTTAGTTGTAGATTTAAAAAATAATAGTCTTTGTAAAAAATGATGAGCCACGGGCTCATCATTTCAGAAAGTATCTTCAACTGCATTCGGTATTATTGTAACACTTTTCACGGTTTTGTCAAGTTTAGACAGTACAACCACACAGACATCGATTCGCGGTTGGAGGTGATTTAGCTCGCGATGATTGGTTAAAAATATCTTAACTGCTTTCAATAACTTTCGCTGTTTTGCGAAGCCAACTGAGACTGCTCCCCCACCAAATCGATCGACTGCGTCAGTGCGCGCCTTCACTTCTACGAACACCAACTTAATTTCATTCTTCGCAACGAAATCAATTTCGCCAAGTTGTTTCCCAGTGTGATTAAAAACATTACTAGCAATTATTTCGAAGCCATCTTTACGATATTCTTCCTGGGCAAGACTTTCACCTAAAGCTCCAACAGACAACGCAGCTTTTCGAGTAACAACACTCATGACAAAAACAGCGCTTAGCGCTGTTTAGTTAAATACTTAAGTTTGACTTGCTCTTTTTGCCAAGCCTCAAGCGCAACTTTACGATTCTTAAACAAATCTTTAGCCAAAAACGCCAAACGTACCAAGAAGGCTAAACCAATTAGACCGGCCACAAATAAAGTTCCAAGATAAACGGCGTTCTCGTATCGGAACACAAACCATACCAACTCAAAAACACCAGTCATCCATAAAGCGTTAGCAAACTTTCCAAGCAAAGCTTTATCAAACGGATTTTTTGTTCGACGATTTATCAAAGCTAATACTATCCCAACAACGACGAACCCAGCGCCAATCCCAAACACTACTTTATCTACTACGTGCAAACCAAAAGTGTCTATTGTAAACCAGTAATCAGAAGTAAGGATGTTCTTGTAGTTCATATACCAAGCAGATTAATCAAAAATAATTATTTAGTGAAGACCATTGCATAATGGAAAGTGTCAGCCGAAATGTCCTGTTTCTTCTTGAAACCAAGTTTAATGACTTCGGCTTCCATAGCTTCTTTGGCAATACGCTTTTCCTGAGGTGGGCCAAACAAAGTGAAGCCTTGAATCCATTCAACCACCAAAAGCTTGCCATCTGTTTTAAGCGCGCGATAAGCGTTAGTGAACACTGGTTCGCGATGAGGGATCTCATGGAGAATGCTTGCAGTAATCACTAAGTCGCAACTTGCATCTGGTACTTCGTTAACTTGCTGTTCAAGGTTAGCCTGAACCGTATCAATATTAGTATATCCAAGTTGATGAGCGATGGATTGTGTAAACGCTAACTTGCTTTCCTGAATGTCGACTGCATAAATGAGTCCAGATGGACCAACAATCTTTGAAGCAGGAATGGTATAAAAACCACCGCCACAACCAAGATCAGCAACTGTTTGACCGTTGCGCAATCCAGTTTGAGCCACCACATCAGCAGGATTAATAAATTTATTCATATAAAACCTTTTCGTTTTTTATTTATTATAAACTAAAGCGCTTCAAGATTTTCTCAACTTTTGTTGCCCGCGGGCCATCCGTTTCTATATACAATGCATTTACAATAACATCGTTTCCTTCTGCGACTTCGTAGCTAAACTTTCCTTGATCCAAAAATGGACTCATCGCGTTTTCAATTTTTGCACCGAGCACAGAATTTTCAGGTCCAACCATGCCCAAATCGGTAACATAGGCCGTGCCTTTTGGTAAAACCCTCGCGTCGGCTGTGGGAATATGGGTGTGAGTACCAACGACTACGCTCGCACGGCCATCTAAATGCCAGCCCATCGCGACTTTTTCACTGGTTGCTTCGGCATGAAAATCCACTACTATTATATCATCTTTTTGAGATTCGTTGGCTAATATAGTGTCGATGGCAAAAAACGGGTTACTAATTTCGCCACGGAACTGAGTCTCAAAAAAGACCTTACCATTAATATTGATAAGTAAGATTTGTTGGCCGTTTACACTAAATCGATAGTGACCATGACCTGGCCATGTGCCTTCATAGTTGGCGGGTCGTATCAAATTCTCAAACTGTTCAAAGGCAGCAGCAGAATGTTCGCCTTTACTAAAGACATGGTTGCCTGAAGTGTAAGCGTGTATACCAAGGTCAGCCAACTCCTGCATAGTTGATGGTGTTACACCTTTACCGTGCGCCATGTTCTCAACGTTAACGATAATCACATCTGGTGAATAATCTTTTTTTAGCATAGGCAAAACCTGGGCTAGCGCATGCCGCCCAGGTCGTCCTACTACATCTCCAAAAAATAAAATTTTTGTCATCAAGAATTAATTCTAACGTGCGTATTCAATGACACGGAAGTCACGGATAACGTGAACACGGATTTCACCTGGGTACTTAAGTTCATTTTCTAAGCGATTGGCAATATCGCGAGCCAATTTCTGACATGCCCAGTCATCACGCATATCGGGACGAACGAACACACGAATTTCACGACCACCTTGAATGGCGTAAGTCTTTTCTACACCTTCGTAACTATTAGCGATATTTTCAAGGTCAGTTAAACGCTTTACGTAGTTTTCGAAGCTGTCTTTGCGAGCACCGGGACGGCTACCGGAAATACCATCGGCAGCATCAACGATCATGGCTTCGATAGACAAAGGTTCACGATGTGAAGCGTGTTCCGAAACATCTGTATCATGGTGATGTGACTCACTGGCTTCGATAACCTTAGCGTCTAAACCAAATTTTTCAGCAACACGACGACCGATCTCAACGTGAGTCCCTTCCATGTCTTGGTCTAAAGCTTTACCAATGTCATGGAGTAAAGCACCTTGTTTTACAATCTGAACATCGGCTTTTAAGTCTTCAGCGATAAGGGCAGCGATCTTGGCCATTTCAACAGAGTGACGCAAGATATTCTGTCCGTAAGAAGTACGGAACATCAAACGACCAACTAAGTGAACAAGCTTTGGCGGGAATGTATTGATACCAAGTTCGTATACAGCAGCTTCACCAGCTTGCTTAATCTGTTCGTTAATTTCAGTTTTGCTCTTTTCAAAAGCTTCTTCAATGCGGGCTGGATGGATACGACCATCAGTCAATAATTTGTCTAAAGTTAACTTCGCGATGTGACGACGGATTGAGTTAAAACCAGAAACCACAACTGTGTCTGGGCTATCATCAATCAAAATTTCCACACCCATAAGCTGCTCGAACGCACGAATGTTACGACCTTCTTTACCAATAATGCGACCTTTCATTTCCTCATTTGGAATACTAACGGTCGTAGTGGTAGTTTCAGCTGTAACTTCTGTAGCGACACGTTCGATAGCTTGCGCGATAATCATACGAGCTTCTTTTTCAGCATCAGCATGTGCGGTTGCAAGCAACTTACGATGAAGTTTGACCATGTCGTCTTTAACGCTTCGTTCAGCGTTCTCAAGCAAAACTTTACTAGCTTCCTCACGTGTCATACCAGCAATCTTTTCTAAGTTAGATAATTGCTTGGCACGCAACTCTTTAACTTCTTCTTGAGCAACATTCAACTCAACATCACGAGCTTCAATTTGCTGCTTTTGTAAATCAAGAGCGGCAGTCTTACTATCAAGTTCTTTTTCACGACGATCGATTCGTTCTTCAAAACGGACAATCTGAGAACGAAACTCGCTCTCAGCTTTCTTGGCTTGCTCGGTAACTTCCAAAGCTTGGGCCTTAGCTTCAAGCTGAAGCTCTTTACCCTTAGTCTTGGCATCTTCTAAGATTCTCTCGGCTTTGCTTTCGGCGTTGCCGATTTTTTTAGTGGTAATGACTTGTCGTGTGATGTAGCCGGCAACAACGCCAACAATCAACGCAAGCGCACTAATAATAAATTCCATACAATGACCTGCAATAGTATCGTACGGATAAAAGTGTTATATCAGATTTTGAAAACGCACCCCCAATTACAATTGGAGTGTTGAGTCGTTTATTTTCTCAGAATAACGATCTGGCCCTAATGAAACAAAGTAAAAATTATTGAGAGAAACAAAGTCCTTGGCTTTCAAGATATGCACTTCCATTCCAGTAAAATACAGATTAATCGATAATATTTAACATTCATAGAGTACCATAATTTGCTATTTCTGGTCAACTTGATGGAAGTTTTACCTTTTGTTTAGGCTATCTCCATTTTACCCCCTTTACGCTACCTCTAGTGGCACCAATTTTGAACTGGAGGTTAGTAATGAGAAGCATGACAGTTTGGATTCTGATTATGGTGGTGTGCTTGATGACACCAGCGGGGGTGGCGGCCCAAGCCACGAACTCGTGCGCGGGCTACTACAGCAGCAACAACCCCTACCCGTGTTGCACGAACGGCAACTGCACCTGGTGGTCCTGGAAAATGGCCAACGAGAACTGGGGACAACAACTCGGCGTGCGTGGTAACAACTGGGGCGATGCACGATCGTGGCTATCGCGAGCACAAAGCAATCACTTCGGGGTCAAGACTACTCCGGCGCCAGGAACCGTAGCGGTGAACTCGTACATCAACGGTTACGGACACGTCGCGTGGGTTTATGCCGTTGATAGTAACAACGTTTACGTCACC
>CAYOVR010000033.1:6605-12483 GCA_964407465.1 uncultured Candidatus Saccharibacteria bacterium | reverse complement strand
TTTCTTTGTAACTTTTTGTCCGTCGTTGGTGTCTTTAACTTCGTAACCAAGTGATTCGATTTGTGCACGAAGTTCATCTGAGCGAGTGAAGTCTTTACTATCGCGTGCCCCTTGTCTTTCTGTAACCAGACTTGTAACTTCATCTGGTAATTCAATAGGTTTACGATTAAGACCTAATCCAAAGACAGTGTCCATTGCGTCTTGTGTCGCTTTTGATAAATCAGTCTCATGAAGCGTAGCTATAGCTTCAGCGGTGTTGAGGTCGTTGTTTAGTGCTGATGCAAATTTTTCAGGAACTTTCGTTGCCCCATCTGAATTTGATAACTCGTAAGTATTATACAATCGCTGTAATCCATTTTGGGCAGCTTCAAAAGATTCGTCAGTAAAGTTTTGCTGGCTTCGAAGATCACTTTGCAAAAACAGATAGCGTAGAGCTGGGCCAGCCAGTGTTGAACTTTTCTGTAAATCCGAAAGAGTAATGAAGTTTTTTTCACGTTTTGCCATCCGAGATCCGTTTATCTGCAAATGTTCACTATGCGCCCAATGCTTGGTGAAAGGTTTGTAAAACGGTTGGCTCTGAGCGATTTCGTTGGTGTGATGAGGGAATATCAAATCTACACCACCGGTGTGGATATCTGTTGGCTGGCTATCAAACGCTATTTGATTGATAACTGAACATTCAATGTGCCATCCAGGACGACCATCGGCTAGTTTTCCATGTGTCCAAAAAATTTGACCATCATCAGCGTGACGAGCTTTCCATAATGCAAAGTCGCTAAGGTTATCTTTTTCATACTCATCAACTGCTACTCGCGCTCCAACTTTTTTGCCTTCTAAGAATCCAGTACCAACTAACTCCCCGTAATCCCCAAAATCCGTCTGGTATTTTTCTATACTAAAGTAAACACTGCCATCATCTGCGGTGTAAGCATATCCTTTATCAAGAAGTTCTAAAATAAACTTTTGAATTTGGGGTATGACATCACTGACATTAATGAAGCGAATTCGTTTCGTGTCTATATTAAGCGCTTCCAAGTCAGCCAGAAAAGTTTTAGCATGACGACTGGTTAGCTCTTTTAATTCGCTTGGCGTGGCTGTTTCTCCAAATTCAGCAATAGTTTTTTTGATCGTCTTGTCATCAACATCAGTAATGTTCATAACCCAATCAACTTCTTGTCTATTGTATTCAAGAGTGCGGACGATTGTGTCGGCAAAAATAAAACTTCGGAGGTTACCGATATGAGCGTGGTCGTAAACAGTTGGACCACAAGAATATAGTCTGACGGGTCTCCCAGAAACGTTAATGTCCCTTTTGGATTTTGAAAGTGTATCAAAGAGTGTAAGCATAGCTACATAGTATCATTTTTGCTCTATTCAAGAAAGACGCCCGTGTGAGGCGTCTTTGGTTTAGGAGCGAAGTGTTTTAAGGTGATTCTCTTTGAGCTTTTTGAGTGCTCCCAAGCCGCGTTTGTCTTCGAAGATCTGAGCTAAATGTTCACCGCCGATAAAGTGAGGAAGCAGGGCATAGTCGACTTTCTTGTTGTAGAGCTGTAAAGCTTCGGCTTCATCATGAGCGGCAAAAATCATTTTGATGCGTGGGTTTTTAGATTTAATACTTTCGATTAGGGCTAGGTTATCATGAAAATCAGGAACGGTTGAGATTATCAAACTCGCCTTATCTAAATTACCAAGCTCTTGAATGTAAGGGTCGGCGATATCACCACAAATACATATCAGGCCATCTTTTTGATAGTTCTCAATAATCTGAGGATCGTGGTCGATGATAATGAACTCTTGTTTTTGTTTTCGCAGGGAGTGGATTAAATGAGAGCCAAGTCGGTGCGCCCCCACCAAAACAATGTGATTTTTGAAAGTAATTTCTTGTAAGTTTTTCTCAGCTTTGCCTTTGCGGAAATCAAAACGCTTTATAAGTGGTTGAGTAATTCGATAAATAGCGTTGGCATGAGTCACAAGATATGATGAAACAATCATCGTAATAACCGTAACTATTGCGACTAAGCTCGCGACGCCTTGGCTTATGTGTCCCAGTTTGTAACCGAGGCCAATAATTATCAAACTAAATTCTGAGACTTGAGCTAAAGTTAAACCAGTTAATAAGCCGGTTCGTGGTTTGTAACCCAAGACACCAAGGATGAACAAAATAATTAAGGGGTTAGCGATAAGAACAAAGAGCGACAGAATAATTATAGGTGACAACAATTCGTCCATTCTGACGAAGACGAGCTGTGAACCCAAAGAAATCAAAAACAAAATTAAGAAAAAATCGCGTAAAGATTTTATGCGCGCACCAATTTGATAATGAGAAGCCGTGTTGGCTAAAGCTAGACCTGCGAGGAATCCCCCGATTTCCAAATTCAAACCGATGAACGGTAACGAAACAAATGCAGAGAAGCCTAAGGCCCAAGCCAGACTACAAACAAGTAATAGTTCATCCGACTTACCAGCGTGACGTAAAATTATTGGGAAAACTTTTGTGCTCAACCAAATAATTATGACGGCGATAACTCCGGTCTTAACAAGTGTAAAGAAAATGTTTTCCCACAGGGGGACGCTTCCGTCGCTGATTGATGAGCCTGTGAGTAAAATCAAAGTTAGCATGATGGCTAAATCTTGGATCAGCAAAATACCTATGGCTAACTTTCCATATAAGCTGTGCAAATCTTTTTTCTCGTTCAAGAGTTTAACTGCAATAATGCCTGATGAAAAAGTCAGTGCCAGCGCAATGTAAGCAGCGGGTACGACATCGAAACCGATTAAACGAGCGACACCAAATCCAGCGGCGCTGGTGAAAATAATTTGGGCAAGCCCAGCCATCAACGCGACCCTACCCATTTTTTTGAGACCAGAAAAATCGAGATCGAGTCCGACCATGAACAGAAGTAAAGTAATCCCGAGTTCAGACAAGCCCTTGAGAATATCTCCTTCGCTCAAGCGGTAAAACCCGAGTGGGCCAATGATAACTCCAGTAGCAATGTAGGCGATTAAGCTGGGTTGTTTGAAAAAGCTGACGATGAACGCGATGGTTCCGGCCAGCAAAAAGATTATTGTAAGATCAAAGAAAATTGAGTGCACGTTTGATTTTAGTTTCGAACAAAATATTTTCTTCACTATACCATATTTTAGTCGTTACCATCAAAAAACTTGAGATATATTTGATAAACTTCAAAAAATCCTCTATAGTAAAAGCAATTCACATAGAAATAGACTTCATGGATCTTGATATAATTTTCTTTATTGGCCCCCAAGGCTCAGGCAAAGGCACTCAGGCACGCCAGCTCGCAGAACAGCTAGGTTTTTATCACTTTGAAATGGGTGCAATCCTACGTGAAGAAGCTCAAAAAGATACACCTCTTGGAAAGCACATCGCGGAACTCATCAACAACGGTCATTTATTAGATGATGAAGAACTTTACAAAGTTATGACCGAGAAACTTAAAGCATTACCAACTGATAGGGGTATAATTTTCGATGGTGTACCTCGCCGTGTTGGCCAAGCTGAATTCTTGATGAATTTTCTTCGTGAACATGGCCGAACTAACTTCGTGACCATATTTCTCGATATTCCCCATGACATTTCTGTGGCGAGACTGCTTGAAAGAGCTCACCACGAATTCCGTAAAGATGATACCAAGGAAGCCATTGAATATCGGTTACAGATGTATGATAAAGAGACGCTACCAGTGATTGATTTGCTTCGTAAGCAAACTAACCATATCGAAATTAATGGGACACCCTCTATCCCAGAAGTGAGAGTCGCAATTAATACCGCACTCCATATCGATTATGTCTAAAACGCTCACCCATCCTCTAAATATAATTTTACTTGGTGACCCTGCTGCAGGTAAGGCCACTCAAGCGAAGTTGCTCGTCAAAAAATATAAACTTTATGATTTTGACATGGGAGCGGAGTTGATGCGTCGACGCAAGAAAGATAATACCCTTGATAAAATGCTCCGAGCATTTAGCGATCAGGGTAAACTTACACCGACAAAAGTTGTGCGCGAAATTTTAGACGAAGTTATCCATCGTACACCAGCTTCAACCGGAATTTTGTTTGATGGTCATCCCAAGATGGTTGGTGAAGCCAGACTAGTCAGAAAATGGTTAAGCGAAAGTCGCCGAGCCAAGCCATTGGTTATCTATTTAAAAGTTCCAGTTTCGGAAACCGTAAAGCGTATGTCGAGCCGTCTTGGCTATTTTGCAGGAAAGTATGGCAAGCGCCCCGATGATACAGTTGCGGCTTTGAAAAATCGTCAAAACTATTATCGAAAGAATGTCTCAGAAGTCATTAAGTTTTTTAAAAAAGAATATACATTTATTGAAGTGAGTGGCGTCGGTGCTGTGGATGCGGTGCAGAAACGAATGCAGGCTGTGATTAAGAAGCACGAACAAAAGTTATCCTCAGAGCATCATCCTAGCGCGCGGAAAGCCCGACAACGCTCGAATTAGACATGAAGTCACGAATGATTAAAACTCAAGCAGAGATAGAAACTATCAACGAAGGCGGTAAACTCCTTCGTGATATTTTATTGCGCACAGCTGAGCTTGTGAAGCCGGGGATCACAACCGCGGAACTTAACAGCTTTGCTGAGCGTGAAATGCTAAAAGTTGGCGGTAAGCCAAGCTTCATTGGTTACGGTACAAAGCGAAATCCCTTTCCCGCAGGACTTTGCACTTCGATAAACGATGTTATCGTTCACGGCATCCCCTCTGAACGCGATTTTTTAAGTGAAGGGGATATTGTAGGCCTTGATATCGGCATGATTTACAAAGGTTTATACACCGATACTGCGATTACTGTTCCTGTGGGTAAGATTAGCTTTGTCGCGGAAAAGTTGATGAAAGTTACAAAGCAAGCACTTGATGCCGCGATTGCTGAAGCTAAGCCAGGGAATAAGATTGGTGATATTGGTGCGGCGATTCAAGAAGTTGCTGAGCAGAACGGCGTCTCAACAGTTTTAGATTTAGTTGGTCATGGTGTAGGTTATGGGGTGCACGAAGACCCTTCCGTTCCTGGTTATGGCAAACGTGGTACGGGTATGAAACTCGAACCTGGATTAGTTATCGCCATAGAACCAATGTTTACAGAGAAAAAACCTGAAATATATTTTGATGAAGATGGCTGGACGATTCGTACTCAAGATGGCGGACTCGCCGCTCACTTCGAGCATACCATTGCGATCACAGAAAAAGGTTCACGTATCCTTACTTAATAATATTGTCATTAGAAAAGCCGGTTTGTGTTGTACTAAAACCAGTCGCTCCGCTCCGATGGTTTTCTTAACAACATCAAATCGGCTTTTTCCGAATCTTGAAAATACAAAAACAACATAGTCTCGAAAAGTGTGGTTAAAGCCCCGGCACTTTTCTCAATCTATATTGTTTTTGTTTATCTAGGCTTTATTGGTAATTTCTTGTTGAAGTTTATCGATGAGTTCGGAGACGGGTAGTGTGCCTAGATCATCACCAGCTAAGTTTCGAATAGCGACTTTACCTGCTTCGACTTCTTTGTCACCGACAACGAGCATGTAAGGTGTCTTTTGCTTTGTAGCTTCGCGGATTTTTTTACCAACTGATTCACTGCGATCATCAAGTTCAACTCGAATGCCGGCTTTATGAAGTTGTTGTTTAACATCTCGACCGTAATCTAAATGTTTGTCGGAAATCGGTAACACAGATGCTTGTATAGGTGAAAGCCAGAGTGGGAAAGCGCCTGCGTAGTGTTCGATCAAAAAGGCCATAATTCGCTCGATTGCGCCTATAGATGACCTATGAACTACCACTGGTTCTTCTTCTTTTCCTTCCTCATTGGTAAAGTCGAGACCAAATCGCTTCGGCATAACAAAATCATATTGGA